>DAIOXA010000036.1:0-10359 GCA_036758185.1 Bacillota bacterium | reverse complement strand
TGCGCACTGACTTTTTGGATGTAACAATAGAGGATGAGGGCCAGCCTTTGGAGATGGATGAGTTATTGCCCGAGGCCGCCAGATTGATTGTCGAGAGCGAACAGGCTTCGATATCCATACTCCAGCGCCGCCTGCGCATTCGCTATACCCGGGCTGCCCGACTCATCGACGATATGGAACAGTTGGGGGTAGTGGGTGGCTATGAGGGCAGCAAGGCCCGGAAGATCCTGGTATCCCTGGGGCAACTGGAAGAGATACTGTCTACATTGGTCAATCAATAACTTAAATCCCGGTCACTCTGACCGGGATTTAAGCTGGGCAATTGTTGCCAGGATTCTTTGCCGCTTTTCCTCAACGCAGGCGAAGTCGACCTGGGGAATGTAGATTTTTTCCAACTGAGAGTGACTTTGTTGGGCTTGGCAGAGGGCCTCGGTGGCGCGCTGGATGGAGATGGCAAGTTCCTTTTCCAGTTCAGACTCGGGTAGCTCTGGAGGCCCGAATCTCAGGCCGAAGCTCAACTGATCATGGGGCCGGCGGTGAGAGAAGATGCCAAGGACTCCGGGAATATAGATGTGTTCCACGTACTGAGGCTGAAGACTGCAGTGCAGGAAAATTGCCGGAACTTTTCGTGCTTGTAGCATGGTTATAATTGCTTGCAGCAATATGTTATTGTAGTCCCTGTTACCTCCCCCCAGTAAAATACTTACAGGCGCATCCCGTGCCAGTTCGGGTAAGAAACTAGCATACCCGTTGCCAGTGATGGCAGTGGCGAAGGCGTGGATATTTCTTCCGCCAGCTGCTGTCGGCAGCAGCTGGGCGATGCATTGGACATCCGTCTCGACCTGCTCTGGAGGAACGGGCTTTCTCAAGGACTGAATTATATCGGCCTGCTGGGAAGCTAGGGCCAACCATTTATAGGCCAGGGTATACTGATCGCTTTTGGAATCGGCCCAGCGGCGGATTTCTTCCCGACGACGCACCAACTCCTTGTTGCTCCAGCACCGACCCAAGTCTACAATTTCCTGGACGGCGCCAGGCAAGCGAGGATCGGTAGTATGGGGGGCGGTACCATCCATGAGGGTCATGGCATACTCCCGGATGTAAATTCCATCCAGAGAACTTGCATCTGACGAACAATAAAACTGGTCAATTTTCTTTCCGGGAAACGCCTCTATTATCTTGCGCATCAGGGTTGATTTGCCCGTTCCAGGGGCGCCTTTGATGATGACAACTCTCTGCAGATCATCCTGGGCCAAATACTCAAAAAAAGAATAAAAACCCTGGGCAGTATTGGCGCCGGCAAATAGGCGAATACCAGACAAAGAGCACACCACCTTTCTACAGTAATATATTGGGGGAAACTAAGAACTGTGCAATTGTTGCAGATCTTTGTTATAATAACAGGTATGGGGTGAGGCCAGTGGAATGGTATATGGAATATGAAATTCATTACGATCGACCCGGACTTCTGGGCGATGTTGCCACTTTCCTTGGCCTGATGGGGGTTAATATCACTATGATCAATGGCATCGCCAGTCGCAAGCGAGGGCTGTTGCTAAAATGCAGCGATGCCGCCATGGTGGTTACCCTCAAGAATACCCTAGTTAGAGCTTCTAATATCGAACTAACGGCCTTCCGTCGGCCAAATTTTATCGACCGTATCAACCTTAAGCATGGCAAAATTATCCAACATAGTCCTGAAGACCCCAATACTCTAAGCTTTGTCCGGGAAGAGCTGGGGATGCTGGTGGATTTTTTAGGAGAAGTTCTTTCTCGGCAGAAGCCCGTCATCGGCCTCCGGGGCATGCCCCGGGTAGGGAAGAGCGAGGCTGCCATTGCCGCCTGTGTTCACGCCAACAAAAAGTGGGTTGTTGTCTCTTCCACCCTGATGAGACAAATAGTGCGCACCCAGCTGTTGGAGGACGAAATGAGCGACGATTCGGTGTTTCTCATCGACGGCATAGTGTCAGGAGTTCGAGGTGGAGCTGAGCATAAGAAACTGGTTCTGGACTTGCTATCCTTTCCAGCGCCCAAGATAATTGAGCACCCCGATATCTTTCTGCGAGAATTTAATTTGGACAGAGGCCTCCTGGATTATACCCTGGAGCTCAGGCGAAACCCCGACGAAGTTATTGACTACCAATTGGTTTCTCAATCCTTCTCTGCCTTTGATATAAGCTGAGTGAGGTGAATATAAATGGAAGAAATCATTAGCAGATTAGTTGAGGCACGCCACAAAGCCAAGCTGTCTCTTGAGGACATCACCGAAAGGACGAAGATACCCCTGCGACAGCTGGAGTACCTTGAATCATACCAATTTGATAAAATAGGACCCTCTGTGTATATAAAGGGCTTTATTCGCCGCTATGCGCAGGAAGTGGGCATTGACGAATACAGTCTTTGGCAACATGAGGACAGCAAGGTTGTTCCGGTCACTCCTTCCAGGGATAGTAGGCGCCGTCAACGCTGGCCAGTTCGCTTTAACTTGGCGCCTATCTTGCGATTCGCTGTAATCTTGGCCCTCTTGGTTGTCGCGGCATTTTTTATCCGCACTGCTTTGGAAAACTTTTTCCAGTCCCAGCCTCCTGCTCCCCCTGACCCTCCCTCGGGTCATGAAGACCCCGGCCCCGAGGATGAGGACCCCTTAGAGGAGCCGGAGCCCGAACCGCAAGTGACCATAGAAGAGTTAAAGGCAAATGAGTCTGAGGCCAGCTATGTCGTACACAACGCCCAGTCTCTGGATGTGGTGTTGACCTTCTCGGGAGATTGTTGGACTCGATTTACCGTCGACGAAGACAGAGTTAGTTCGGCTACATTTAGGGATGGCCATGTTGAGGAACTAGGCGACGCCACTGTTCTGCGCCTCAGGTTTGGGGCCCCGAAATTCGTCACAGTTACGGTCAACGGTAAGAAATTGACACTCCCGGACTTACAAAGGGCTTTTAACTTGGAAATTAGATTAGCTGAAGACTAAGGAGCACTTGTGGAGGGTATGCAATGGACAAGGTGGCGGTGGTCAGTTTGGGTTGCCCAAAAAACCAAATAGACGCTGAAACAATGTTGGGCCTCATCACTGAGGCGGGTTTTCGAAATACTCATCATCCCCAAGGGGCTGAGATCATCATAGTCAATACCTGCGGGTTCATCGACAAAGCTCGCCAGGAATCGATAGAGCAAATACTGGCCATGGCAGAGAATAAGGAGAAAGGTCGCTGCCGCCAATTGATTGTTACTGGCTGCCTCTCCCAGCGCTATTATGATGAACTGCGCCAGGAATTACCCGAGGTAGACGCATTTCTGGGTACCGGCAACGTGGACAAGATCCTGTCAGTGATAGCCAATGGCCGCTCTCTTCTGGGGCCACCGGAGCAATATAGCGGCAATGCAGAAGTTCAGCGGGTATACTCTACCTATCCCTACGGCTACCTGAAAATAGCCGAAGGCTGTAATAACTGGTGTTCTTACTGTGTCATCCCTCAACTGCGGGGCAGGTTGCGCAGCAAGCCCCAGGCCCAAATCCTGGCCGAGGCGCAGCGCATGGTCCAGGGGGGGCTAAAAGAGATTGCCTTAATCGCCCAGGATACTTCCCAGTACGGCTTGGATTTTTCGGGGCGCAGTCAATTGCCCGATATGCTAAAAGAGCTGGAGCAGGTAAAGGGCATTGGCTGGTTGCGTCTGCTCTACTGCTACCCTGATCACATCAATGAGGCCCTGCTCACAGCCATGGCGAATTCAGCCAAGCTCTGCAAATATCTAGACATACCCATGCAGCACAGCCATCCCGATATCCTCATGAGTATGGGGCGCAATCGGGGAGGGATGCGCGGTCGCGAGCTCATTGAATTATTACGCAGCCACCTGCCCGACATTGCTTTGAGGACAACTTTTATTGTAGGCTACCCCGGCGAAACCGAAGAGCATTTCCAGCACCTCCTGGATTTCATACGCTGGGCTCAGTTTGATCAATTGGGCGCCTTTGTCTATTCCCGGGAAGAGGGAACCAGAGCTGCTGGTATTAAAGAGCAAGTGCCCACCCGAGTCGCCGCTAGGCGTTATCATGAACTGATGCAAACTCAGCAGCAGATCGTGTTGACCAAGAACCAGGAGCAAATCGGTAAAATATTTACAGTCCTCATAGATAGGATCGAAAACGGTCAAGCCCATGCCCGCAGCTACCAACAAGCTCCTGAGGTGGACGGCAGCGTACTATTTGCCAGCGGGGCACACAAGGCGGGGGATTTTGTAAGGGTAAAATGCACTGGAGTTCAAGGATATGACTTGATGGGGGTGACAATTGATGGATGGCACAGCTAATAAGATTACCGTTGCTCGAATTTTTCTGGCGCCGCTATTCATTTTCATTATCTTAATTAACATTCCCTATGGGGAGTTTGTGGCGGCATTGACCTTTGTCATTGCTGCCAGCACCGACGGCCTGGATGGGTACATTGCCCGCAAGAGCAAGACTGTCACCACGGTGGGAAAGTTTTTGGATCCCCTGGCCGATAAACTCATGGTCTCGGCGGCCTTGATTACCTTGGCCTGGATGCGGCAAATTGGTCCCCTGGAGGTTTTTATAATTATCAGCAGAGAATTTGCCGTCACTGGCTTACGGGTAATCGCAGCCGGCGAGGGTAAGGTCATTGCCGCCAGCAAGCTGGGAAAGATAAAGACCCTTTCCCAAATCGTCGCCATTACCGCCCTGACCCTTGACGCCGGCTTAGAAAAGGGATACTCTTGGTTGCACTATATCTTGGGCTTTCTACCCACTGCTATAATTGCCAAGGCCAGTTTGCTTGTTGCCATTATCCTCACCATTGCCTCAGGCCTAGATTACTTTATAAAAAATAAAGATGTGATTATTAAGAGGGGATAGCGAACGCCTTCGAGGTTGGCGCTATCCTTTTTTGAGGTCGCTAATGTAGGGATAGCGCGGGTACTATCCTTTTTTTGTCATGTAAAGGAAGTCGCGTCTATGCTATAATCTTTATGTAAACTAGGATGGAGGAGGAGAGGTTGTGCGCTGGAAAATCTTTATACCTTTGGCCATAGTACTGACTGCAGCCGGGCTGTTAGGCAGTATCTATTGGTCCAACACTGCCTCCACCCGATATCTGTCTGTCTTGGATACAGAGGCAACCGACGTGGTAGTGGAGGGTAAAACGATAACAATTAAGCTAAAAAATGGACATGCCTTGGCTGACATCCTCGACTATCTGGATGGTCCCCAACTGGCCAAGGTAACCCGGGAGCGAGAACTAGTACTATCCCGGGTTGATATGTTGCCGGTGGATACCAGTTTGACCCAGGAAATGCATTTAATACTTGCCCAGGCCGTGGCCACCAAGGAATACTACAAGGCCAGCTTGATGCTGAGGGATTTGGCGGCAGACCGAGGCTATAGCTCAGAAATGTTAATATGGCAGGGTATGCTTATCGCTGAAATTGCCGATACCCGGCATAGTTATATAGCCCTCTACCGTCAGGAGGTGATGGCGCAGTGATTGAAGTTGCCGCTGCCCTATATGTTGCTGTACTAGCGGTGCTGGCCCATAACGGCGTCAATGTGGCGCCATTGTTTTTCGGTTCTATTTTGGCTGTCATCCTCGTCAAGCGCTTTGGATTGCTGGAGAGGCTGGGTCATTATGGCGAGAGTCCGGGAAAAGGACTGAGCATTTCTGAACTCAGCTTCCAGAGCGTCGGTGGACAGCAGGACGCCAAACACGAGCTGATGGAGGCCTTGTCCCTGTTGAGACAATCCTATGATAATCCCTTGGGCGTAAAGGCCTTGGGGGGCATACTGCTCCAAGGGCCGCCGGGGACGGGTAAGACCCTGATGGCCAGGGCCGCTGCCAATTACACCGATTCAGTCTTTATCTCTGCCGTGGGCAGCGAATTTATTGAGATGTACGCAGGCGTCGGGGCCAAGCGGGTGCGAGAACTCTTTGCCCGAGCCAAAAGACTAGCCCGAAGGCAGAACAAGGATTCGGCGGTAATCTTTATTGATGAAATTGATGTCATCGGGGCCAAGCGGGGTAAGGTAGAAAGCCATATGGAATATGATCAAACTTTGAACCAGCTCTTGGTGGAATTGGATGGCATTGAAGACCAAAAAGATGTTAAACTGTTTGTGCTGGGCGCCACCAACAGGGCAGACCTCTTGGATGATGCCCTGCTGCGCCCTGGACGCTTTGACAGGATTGTCGACATGGGAATGCCCGATTTAGAAGGAAGGCTGGAAATACTCAAAATTCACGTTGAGGGCAAGCCCCTGGCCGACGATGTCGACCTTGCTGAGGTGGCTCAGCAGACCTATAGCTTTTCCGGGGCCCATTTGGCCAACCTGGTCAATGAGGCCGCCATTTTGGCCATGCGCCGCAATGATAGCTTTTTGCATCAGGCAGACTTCTTGGATTCCATCGACAAGACACAGTTGGGCAGTACCAAGGAGGGACTCCTTTCTCAGCAAGAAAAGCACAGGGTTTCCATTCACGAATGCGGCCATGCCATAATCAGCGAACATTACTTCCCCGGTTCGGTGTCCACTGTTACCGTCGTACCCAGAGCCAAGACATTGGGGTTCATCCGCCAGAAGGAGACCTCTAGTCCAGTGCTCCAGACTCAATCCTACTTGCACATGCAATTGGGCGTACTCTTGGCAGGCGGAGTTGCCGAGGACCTTATCTTTGGCGAACGCAGCACCGGCGCGGCCAACGACTATCATCGGGCCGTGGAAATCAGTGAAAGCATCATTGCCCACGGACTTTCGCCATTGGGAATAATAAATATCAACAACTTGGCCAAGGATGAGCTGACTGCCACAACTCGGGAAATCTTAGAAGAGAGCATTGCCGATATCACAGCCATCCTCACTGACAAGCGCCCTGCCTTGATCGCCATCGCCGATGTCCTGATGAATCAAGAAAGAATCTCCGGCGAAGAATTCCGGGAACATCTATCCGGGGACCGACCGGGAAGCAGGTACCCGGGGACAGTCCTTAACCACAAAGCGTAACTCATAAGAAAGGCCTGCCCCCACGGAAGGAAGCGATTTTATGCCCGCACAAACACTAGTCTCGCAACTGGCAAGCAAAAACCTTACGCTGGCGGTGGTGGAATCCGCCACCGGCGGCGGCATTGCCAGCGCCATTACCGACATTCCTGGCGCCAGCCGCGTATTGCTGGGGGGAGTTGTGGCCTATACCCCACAGGCTAAGTCCCAATTGCTGGGACTTCCTGCCGAGTCCTTGCCGCCGGGATGCGTATCAGCTGCATTGACCCAAAGTATGGCTGAGGCCATTCGTTGTTCCCTCAAGGCGGATTTGGCAATGGCCATTACCGGCGCCCTGGGACCTGACAGCCCGGCGCCCCATATACCAGTGGGTACGGTGTACATAGCAGTAACCGGTTTGGGTAAGAGCGTGGTGAGGGAGTTTAATTTTGTCGGAGACAGGCAGACTAATAAAAACGCCGCAGTGCTTGCGGGTCTGAACTTTCTGTCGTGTTGCGTAGCGAGGTGGTATATTGCCTGACTTCTCCGGCGCCATTAAGGTCTCTCTGGTTGGGATACTGGGGGCGTTACTCTTGGTTTCTGCCTTGTCCAGCCAAACTATCACCATCAACGCCATGGATTTTTCTTTAGGGTTGCAGGTGTTGGACAAGGGCTATACCGTCATCGATATCCCACCCCTGGGTACCATTCGTGCCCGCACCCATCAGCCGCCTTTAATGTTTCGCATTGGCCTCAAGAATATTAATTTGGATCGGCTGGGAGAATTGGTGGCTGCCCAGGAACCCAAGGAGATTTTTTCTGAATTACAACTTATCCTACGCCGACAAGTAATCGCCTTTCTCCTCAGGACCATTGCCGTGGCCTTTGTGGGCGGTTTTGGCGCCGGGCTTGCTCTATTTAGAAGACTCAAGACAGCCTTGCTCTCGGGGCTGGTGGGTTTGCTTTGCTTTGCCGTACTTATTGGCTTCTCCGCCTATACCTTTGATGAGGCGGCCTTTAGAGAACCTGAATTTGAAGGGATTATGGAGGCAGCCCCGTGGCTCATGGGCGTTGCCGAAGAGGCTCTGGTGGCGGTACAGGGCCTGGATGAGCAATTAAAGATAATTAGCGACAATCTCCTGATCCTCTTTGAATCTTTGCGTTATCTGGGCGGCGGTGGTAGCATCGTCGACGGAGAGATCAAGATCTTGCATATTTCTGACATCCACAATAATCCCATCGGCATAAGTTTGGCCAAACAATTAGCCTCTTCCTTTGCCGTCGATTTGATAATCGATACTGGAGACCTAACCGATTATGGTACGCCTCTGGAGGCGGATTTGGTCGCCGGCATTGAAGAGCTTGGTTTACCATGGATATTTGTGCCTGGCAACCATGACTCGCCATCGGTCATCGAGACCTTCCAGGGAATGGACAATGTCTATGTTCTGACGGAGGATGTCCTCTATTTCGAGGATTTGGGTATGGCTGTTGCCGGAGTTGCTGATCCCGCCGCCGAGAGCATGGCTATGACTATACCCTCCCGGGAAGAATACCTGAACGCCGCCCGGCGCTTACGCGAAAAAATCAATCAGTCCCAACACAAACCCTCCCTGATTGCCGCCCACCACCCCTACATCCTGGAGGAGTTTACCGACCTTTATGTTTTGTTGCTCCATGGCCACAGCCACCGAGTAAATTTCCGAACTTTGGACAACGCCCTTGCGGTGGATGCTGGTAGTGCTGGGGGGGCAGGAATCCGAGGGTTGATGACTCCGGGGGAACTGCCCTATTCCATGGTCTTGCTGCACTGCAATCGTCGGGGGGATGAGTGGTTTGCCACAGCGGCGGATGTCATTACCGTCAGTCAACTGGATGCCGGGTTTGTGCTGGAACGCCATTTACTGCGTCAGCCAATTCCACCAGCGCTACTGGATACAGAGGAGGAGTCCCAGGACATTCCCCCGGAAGAAACAGAGGGAGGGTGAATAATTGATGGGCAGGTACTTTATGGCCATCGACCTGAACCCCCAAGCCAAGGACAGTGTTCAGGAAGTGACGGCGCCCCTTAAGGGACAATTCCCCAGGACAAAATGGGTGGGCCGGGATAACTACCACATTACCCTGGTCTTTTTGGGAGAAAGGGATGGCAGTTATCTCGCCAAACTTACCCAAGTAGCTGGAAGACTGGCAGCAGAGCAGGCCCCCTTTTCCCTGGACTTGCAGGGCTGGGGGTTCTTTCCCAACTCCCGCCGGGTCCGGGTGATGTACATAGGGACGAGCCAGGGGGCAGGGTTTGTCTCTGCCTTGGCCAAGAGCTTGCTGCATTGGGTCGGCCAAGGGGAGACTGCATTCCATCCCCACCTTACAGTGGCTAGATTTCGACAGCCCATATCCATACAGGCCCCGGTAGACTTTCCTCCCATTGCCTTAGACGTGCAGGAGCTAACATTGTTTTCCAGCACCCTGACTTCAGCAGGCCCGGTTTACCGGACTGTGGACAAGTTTTCCCTTACAGGTCTTGCCAGAGGCGAATAAATGTTCTATAATTGACAAAGAAATACGTAATTTGAGGGGGTAGTCCTTGATGGAAAAGAAAAAGGCCCTTGATATTGCCATTCAGCAGATAGAGCGTCAATTTGGCAAAGGTTCCATCATGAAGTTGGGAGAAGATACGAGTCTCAATGTCTCGGTAATTTCCAGCGGTTGTCTGGACATTGACATTGCCTTGGGGGCTGGCGGGTTTCCCCGGGGCAGGGTGGTAGAGATCTACGGACCCGAGTCCTCGGGTAAGACCACCGTCGCCCTGCATGTGGTTGCTGAAGCCCAGAGAACTGGCGGCACGGCGGCCTTTATCGACGCTGAACACGCTCTGGATCCCACCTATGCCAAAAACCTTGGCGTCAATTTGGACGAGCTCTACGTTTCCCAGCCCGACACCGGTGAACAGGCTCTGGAGATAGCCGAGGCTCTGGTGCGTAGCGGCGCCGTCGATGTCGTTGTCATTGACTCTGTTGCCGCCCTGGTTCCCAAGGCGGAGATCGAGGGCGAAATGGGCGATACCCATGTCGGCTTGCAGGCCCGGCTAATGTCCCAGGCCCTGCGCAAGTTGTCCGGCGCTATAGCCAAGTCCAAGACTGTAGCTATCTTTATCAACCAAATCCGCGAAAAAGTAGGCGTCATATTTGGCAACCCCGAGGTCACTCCCGGGGGACGCGCCTTAAAATTTTACGCTTCAGTGCGCCTGGAAGTGCGTAGGATCGAAACCCTAAAGCAGGGCGCCGATATAATTGGCAACAGGACTCGGGCCAAGGTTGTCAAGAACAAAATCGCTCCGCCCTTTAAGCAGGCTGAATTTGACATTATGT
>DAIOXA010000035.1:0-10421 GCA_036758185.1 Bacillota bacterium | reverse complement strand
TCCCCGGGTGGTAAGACTGTCAGAAAACCCTCTTCCAAATGGTCTGTATCCCACTCTGCTTGCCAGAGGATGATGATCTGCTCCAGGGCGGCTAGAGGTTGACCTGCCGCCAGTTCTACCTCGGCCAACAGGGTTCTGGCCTCATGCCTTTGGGGCTTTTTGCGTAGCTCTTGGGTGATAGTCGTCCTAGCCCGGCCATATTCCTGCTTTGTTAATAGGTCTTGGTACAAGTCGAGGCCTTGAGGTTGCAGCGACCAAATCAAGGCCGCCACCGCTAGCAATACCGCAATTCCCCCGATCAGCAAATAGTGCCAAGTCTTCACGATGCTCCCCTCCCAAGTCTACTTTTCTTAATTATACCAAATGCTACAATTGCCAACAATAAAATACCCGCCGTTGGGCGGGTAAATGACATTATTCTACCAGGGAAATGGGGAATTCCACGGTGATCCCCGCCAGGGCCAAAGAGCCGACGATATTCAGAATTCCAGCAGGCAGCCCTCCAGAGGCGCCAGGGTCAGGGTCTCGGCGGGCTTTTTATTCCGAAGGTTATGGGTGGAAAAGAGGGGGCTGATCTTTCCGGGCAGGGGGAGGGTCCGGGATTTGCGGGAAAAGTTCAGGCATATCAGCATAGACTTTGGCGCCTGGACCCTGGTAAAGACATAGCAGTCCTCGGGGATGCTTTCTGTTATCGACTGGTAAGTTCCCTCCAGCAGAGCAGATTTTTTCTTGCGTAGCCAGACTAAGTTTCGCCAAAAGTTCAGGAGGGAGGCGGGGTCTGACTCCTGAACTTGGACATTGCGCTTAGCTAGTTCAGGACCCAGCGGCAACCAGGGTTCTCCCGTTGTAAAGCCTGCCATTTCAGTGGGTTCCCATTGCATGGGGGTGCGTTGGCTATCCCGGCCCTTGTGGAAGGGCCAGAGCTTTTGACCCACCGGGTCCTGAATCAGTCTTTTGGGCAGCTGGGGATCCTTCATGCCGATTTCTTCCCCATAGTAGACGAAGGGGGTTCCCGGCAGGGCCAGGAGGAGCATGGCCAGTAGTTTTGCCTTGCTGTTTTCGACTCCCTTCCTGCCATAGCGGCTGATGGCTCGGATGCGGTCGTGATTGCTTAAGGTCCAGGCGGGCCAGCAGCCAGCGGGGAGGAGGGAGAGCCAGTGTTCTACCCGGCGGCGAAAGGCCGCGGCATCCCAGGGGCATTCAGCTAAATCAAAGTAAAAGTTCATGTGCAGCTCGTCACCCTTGCCATAGTAAGAGGCGACGACTTCGGGATAGTCAGCTATGACCTCACCTATGCTGACGGAATCGGGGTACTCAGCAAAGACCCGGCGAAAGCCCCGGAGCACTTCATGGGTTTCTGGCTGATGTAAATTGTACTGCTTATATTGGAAATCCGGAAGCCCAAATTTGGCAATGGTCTTGTCAAAGAAAACCTTATCCTTCATGCGCTGCTCGTCCAGGGGAGGGTGCTTCCAGAAGGGTGGGTTGTTCCGAAACTCTTGATCCTTGCAGTAGGCATGGGCCACATCCAGGCGGTAGCCGTCGACGCCCCGATCCAGCCAGAAGCAAATGACATTGTGGATGGCCTCCCGCACCTCCGGATTGGCCCAGTTCAGGTCGGCTTGTTCTGCCAGGAAGGAGTGGAGGTACCATTGACCGGTGAGCTCGTCCCATTCCCAGGCCGAGCCGGAAAATATGCTGCGCCAGTTATTGGGCGGCCTCTTGCCCCGGCCGTCCTGCCATATGTACCAATCCCGCTTGGGGTTGTTCCGGGAGGAGCGGGATTCCAAAAACCAGGGATGCTGATCCGAGGTGTGGTTGACCACCAGATCCAGCATGACCCGGATTCCCCGCTTATGGCACTCTGCCACCAGCTGGTCAAAATCCTCCAAGGCGCCATAACAGGGGTCAATATTACAGTAATCGGCGATGTCATAGCCAAAGTCCTTCTGAGGACTGACAAAGAAGGGACTGAACCAGATGGCGTCTACGCCCAGGGATTGGGGCGTGCCGTCATTGAGGTAATCCAGCTTATGGATTATGCCGGGGATATCTCCGATCCCGTCGCCATTGGAATCCATAAAGCTCCGGGGGTAGATTTGGTAAAAGACCGCCCTTTGCCACCATTTCATGATAATCACTTCCCTTCCAGTATTATCTTAAGAATTAGCCATGACTGGGGAATCTCCTGCCGGGTGGATTAGATTTACAGGAAAATGACAGTCCTGTCCACCGACTACTGCATTTGATACAATGGGAATAATTACTGTGCTTGGAGGGAGTAAGATGACCAGTATTCACGAGCTAGCCATCCAAGGTTTGGATTTGGAGGGCAAGGCCATCTTAGACGCCGCTACCGGGGCCGGAGAGGCCACCAAGGCCTGGACCCAACATATCCACGCCAACAATATTAAGGCCAGGATTATTTCGGTGGATATCGATCAACCCGAGGAATGGGTAGTGAGGATCAAGGAGAACCTGGGGACTCTGAAGGAATATGTGGAACTGCGACAGGCAGATATCTATAATTTGGATTTCCTCCCCGATGCCTCCATCGATCGTCAACTGCGACGATACCCTGGTCTTTCTAAATCCCCAACCCCTCAAACTCTTGTCTGCCTTAGAAGAGTTCGCCAGGGTCCTAAAACCCGGGGGGAGTTTGGTTATTGTCTCGGAATATCCGCCCCAGGATACACCGGAGGGCTGTGGCCAGTGGCAGCGCTGGAACTTGGCCAAGGCCGTCTGGACCCTAAATGGGGAGACCTGGTCCACTGAACCCCGGCCGGAGCCGGTCCAGGCTGCCTTAGCACTCCTGGGCTTTGAGGACTTCCACCTGCACCAAGTACCGGGCCGGCGGCTGACCAATTTTCAGGGGACCATCCAGGAGTGGCAGGAAGTGCAGGAGGCGAAAATAACAGAAATCCCGTGGCCAAAGCTGCGCCAAGCCTTAAGGGATCAGGTCCAGTTTGTCCGGGATAAGATTTGGGCCGATGGTTATCTGATGCTGTCGGATATGTATGTGCTGAAATGCAGGAAACAGAGGTGAAGATGCAGACTGGCCCTGCTTCTGGCGCTACCGAACCCGGAAGGTCATGCGCCATGGCCGGGAACTGACGGAACTCTATGAGGCAGCTCCCAAAGTCATGGAGGAGCTTAAGAAACGGGGCCCCCTGTCTTCCCAGGACTTTGATACTGAAGAGAGGGTAGATTGGTTCTGGGCCCCCACCAGCATCGCCCGGGCTGCCCTGGAGACCCTATATACCTGGGGAGATATAATTATCTCCAGCAGAGTCGGGCAGCGGCGGGTGTATGACCAGGCCTCCCGGCACATCCCCAAAGAAATACTTACCGCCCAAGATCCCAACCCTGGGAATGAGGAGTATTTCCAGTGGCATGTCAAGAGGCGGATCAATGCCATAGGCCTCCTTTGGAACAGGGGCAGCGATGCCTGGCTGGCTATCAGGAACTTAAAAACCCACCAGCGCAATGCGGCCTTTGCCGCCCTGGAGGAGGGAGGAGAGGTAGTCCCTATCCAGGTAGAGCACCTGGATCATCCGCTATACCTGGCCCGGGAAAATTTGCTCCTGTTACAGCAAGTCTTGGCCGGGGTAAAAATAAAACCCAGAGCAGCCTTCATTGCCCCCTTGGACAATATGCTCTGGGATCGCAAACTAATCGCCGCCCTCTTTGGATTTGAGTACACCTGGGAGGTGTATAAACCCGCAAAAGAGCGGCAGTATGGCTATTATGTTTTGCCGGTGCTGTATGGGGACAGATTTGTCGCCCGCTTTGAACCCCGCTACAATAAAAAGACCGGGGTGCTGGAAATCCTCAACTGGTTGTGGGAGCGGGGTACTAAGGTCAGCGCAACCATGGAGACTGCCCTGGCCCAAGCGGCCCGAGAATTTATGGGCTATCTCGGCGCAGGCACGGTTACATCCAGGGTGGAGTCTCCCTTTTCCGGTCTCTACCAGGTAATTAGGAGGTCCCATGGGAAAGAAGAAACGCGAACATGTAGTTTTCGATAAGTTGGCCGCGCCGCGGACCAGGGTATCGGCCCATCCCCCCTTGTCCAAGGCAGCGCAACGGAAGTCAAAATTGAAGGGTAATTAGAGCCGTATCCGCTCTGCGGATACGGCCATGGCTACTGTTCTTCTAGCTCAACAATCCTCATGTATTCTTCGAAAATGGCGTCCAGGAGATCCTCATCATCAACTGTTAAAAATTCTTCGTTCTCTTCATCAATGGCTACAACCTCCATGATGATGACTTCACCTTCATCTGCATCCTGGTCCAGGGGGTACAGGATGACATATTCCTTGCCTTGGTAGTCGATGCTATCCAAATACTCGCATTCCAGTTCATTGCCTTCATCGTCGGTCAAGAGAAAGGTTTCGTTTTCCATATTATATCGCTCCTTTGCTAGTAATAATGCCCAACCAGTATACTACCCAGATATTTTAAAAACAATAGGTGAAGATATAAATTCCATAGGAGGTGGTTTACGTGTTCAGAAAAGTTCTCTTTCTGGCATTGCTACTAATCCTGATGCTGTCCCTTACCGGCTGTATGCCAGGTGATGAAAGGTATTCTATTAAGCCTGCCGGATTCTTCTGGGGTGTGTGGCATGGCTGGATTGCCCCTATTTCCCTCATCGTGCAGCTCTTCAACCCCCTGGTCCGGATGTATGAGACCAATAACACCGGCTGGTGGTATGATTTCGGCTTCTATATCGCCATTTTGGGTGGGTTTGGTGGAATCTCCTTGACTCGGAAGAAGAAAAAGCACTGAAGAGGGGAGCGAGTGCATTTCAGGAGGGTAAGCTAGGATAAAGGGGGATACTATGAATTGCCCATTTTGTTTAGTAAACAACGATGAAGAACAGCAAGTTGTCTTGAGTAATGATCACTGCATGTTTTTGCAGAAACCTCAGGAAGTCCTTATCGGTTCTGGTGTCATTGTTCCCAGAAGGCACTGTGAAACAGTCTTTGACTTAACAGAAGAAGAGTGGCACAATACACTTCAGTTATTACGAGTAGTAAAAGACTATCTTGACGAAAGATACTGTCCCGATGGGTACAATGTAGGGTGGAATGTCGGGCAGGTTGGCGGTCAAGAGATATTTCATGCTCACCTTCATGTGATTCCAAGATATGGAGATGAGCCATTGGCAGGCAAAGGGATAAGATACTGGCTAAAACAGCCCGAAAATAAGAGAAAGTGTGGAACCATAATAGTAGCAGAGTCGTAATGCTGATCTCCTATCTTCTGGTAACCTTGTCCTTTACCTTCGGTTTCATCTACCGGTCTTGGCAGGACGCTTAGTTAGTGGGTTGGCCACTGGCCCCTAGGGGATGGTGGTTTTTTCATTGTCCCACATGACAAATGTCATGTCAGGATGTTATTTCCTACACTGTTGCCAGGTTCCACTTGGAAGTAAACTGGAGACACAGAACGGATTCTGCAAGGAGGAAGATAGATGCTAGTACAAATGAAGAACCTAGTTAAACGCTACGGGGATAACCTGGCCGTTGATAATGTCGATCTTGGGATTGCCGAGGGAGAGATCTTTGGTTTGCTCGGTCCCAATGGCGCAGGCAAGACCACCATCATCAATATGCTGCTGGGCTTGACCAAGGTTGACGGCGGCAAAATCACCATCTTCGGGAAAAGGGTTAACGGCAACCGGGAGGATGTAAGCAGAAACATCGGTATAGTCCCCCAGGATCTGGCAATTTACGAAGACTTGACAGCTGCGGAAAACGTCTCCTTCTTTGGTCGACTCTACGGTTTAAAAGGAAAATTGCTTCATGAAAGGGTTGTCGAGGCCTTGGCCTTTACCGGCCTAAGTGACAAGAGCAAGGCTTATCCCAAAAAGTTTTCCGGTGGTATGAAGAGGAGACTGAACATCGCCTGTGCCTTAATGCATAAGCCACAGTTAATCATCATGGATGAGCCCACCGTGGGCATCGATCCCCAATCCCGCAATCACATCCTCAGTTCAGTTCAGGAGTTGCATGAGCAGGGCTCCACCATCATCTATACCTCCCACTACATGGAAGAGGTGGAAGAGCTGTGTTCTCGCATCGCCATCATGGATCAGGGACGTATAATCGCCCAAGGCAGCAAAGATGAACTCAAGGAACTGGTATCTTCTGAGGACAGGATCGTAGTGGAGTTAGCTGGTATCAACTACACTGTGGTGGATGAGGTCAAGAGAATAGGCGGTGTGAAGGATTGTATTCTGACTGACACCACCCTTACCATTCTCGTGGCCAAGAACAATTCTATAATCGGGCGAATTGTCGATGCCATCACCAACGCCGGAGCAGATGTAGTCAACCTCAGTGCAGAGAAGCCTACCCTGGAGAGCGTATTCCTGACACTGACAGGAAAAACCTTGAGGGATTAGGAGAGAATAATATGAATCGTATACTTACCGTCCTTAAACGAACAATCCTCCAGAATCTGCGAGATACGGGGAACGCCCTGGGTCAAATGCTGATTTTTCCCATTGTCTTGATTTTCATCCTGGGTATGGCCCTGGCTCCAATGTATGATGTCGGGAATTTAGAGCCTACCTGGGTGGGTTATATCAATGAAGACTCTGGCTTTGGAGGAAGCTTGGTGGATGAATTCATGGCCAGACCGGAAATTCAGGACCTTCTGGATATCCAGGTGGTAAGCACGGTTCCCCAGGGGATGGAATTATTACAGAAAGGGGATATTACCGCCCTTATCCATGTCCCCCAGGACTACAGTGTAAAGATCCAGGCCGGTCAAGGGGCGGAAATCGCCATCACCGGTCACCCGGGGCGCACATTGGGAGTGACCCTGGTGGAGACTGTACTGGAAAGCTTTATCTGCGGAGGCAATGCCACCCAGGCCATGCTGGCCCTGGGCAATCCCCAGCCAGAATATTACCCGGCCCAGGGCATTATTGAGGACCATCCCTTTACTGCCTCGGATCTGATGCCAAACGCCATGGCTTATTATGCCGTCACCATGTTGGTGATGATTGTAATGTATGGCACCATGTATGGGGCAGCAGGCATGGCGGAAAGCTGCATAGAGCCAGTGGGACGAAGGGTAAAGGCCTCACCAATCCGGCCCAGAGAGCAATATTTTGGCACCATCCTGGGCAATGTGACAACGATTTTCGTCAGCTCATTGGTCATCATCGCCTTCACTCACTTCGTCTATGGGGTCAATTGGGGAGATAATCTTCCCCTTGTCTTGCTCATTACCCTGGTGCATGTCTTTCTGACCATTGGTCTGGGCAGCATGGCCATGATGGTTATGGGGGATGAGAGAAGAGCTTCGGTGCTGCTCAATGTCTTGGTGGTGGGAACGACATTCCTGGCTGGAGGATATTTTAAGATTTCCCTGCCGGAATCCATCAGCTGGATCCAGTATCTATCGCCCAACTTCCTGGCCCAGACAGCCCTCTTTAACACCATCTATGACGGTCCCTTAAGTCAGACCATGCTGATGTTGGCAGCTATGATGGGCATTATCATAATATCCTTTGCCGTAGGTATGCTGGCAGAAAGGAGGACTGTACGATGACAGTATTTCAGTACGCCCTTAAACGACTGCTGCGCAACAAGTTTAACCTGTTCACGATTTTTCTCCTCACTCCCCTCTTCATCGCCCTCACCTTTAGCCTGGGGACTTTCGATCGAACAGCAATAAATATTGGCTTGGTAGACTTGGACGGTACTCCCCTGACGGAGATGTTGGGTGATTCCATCTCCGATTCTTCCATGGTTTACGGACTGGAGGAAGCAGATATCCGCACCTCTCTGGCCCGAAGTGAAGTAGATTATGTCTTGGTTATCGACTCTGGCTTTAGCCAGGAGCTCATTGCTGGTGGGACGCCGAAGCTTCGGAGCTACAGTATCCAAGAGACCAATATTGCCAGCCGAGCAATTCTTAAAGTTGAAGGGTTCTTGGGTGCGGCCCAGGGCTTGGCCAAGATTGCAGGGGGAGATGAGTCCACCTTTTATGCAGGCATGGATTCTTATCTGAAGGGCGGTTTTTCCCTGAACACCAAGACATACAGTAACAGCGAGAGAGGTGTCGAGGCTGCCCTCAGCGGTATTGGGTTGTTGGCCATGGCCATGATGTTTCTTTCAACCTTTTCTGCCTTCAGCTTGATCAAGGAGCGGGAGAACGGCACCTTTTACCGGGTAATTGCCTCTCCTTGGTCCTTGAAAGCCTACATGCTCCAGAATATCCTCTGCTATTTAACCATCTTGGTTTGCCAGGTGGCAGTGATGCTGTTGATAGTGCGGTACGTATTTGGCATGTATCTAGGCCCATCAGTGCTAAACCTATTGTTGGTCATGATAGTGTTCGCACTGCTCTGCGTGGCCACGGGGATTGCCCTGGCCGCCGTAGCCCGCAATGTGCGTCAGGCCAGTACCATCGCTACCATGGTGATTACTCCCATGAGCATGCTCAGTGGACTTTTTTGGCCACGGTCTATTATGCCGGAGATCCTGCAGACCATCGGCAGATATCTTCCCCCCACTTGGTTGGTGGATGCCGCCCAAAAAGTGATGCTGGGAGAACCCTTGTCCAGCGCCGCTCTGGAATTGTCAATCCTCCTGGGCTTTATAGTGGTCTTCTTTCTCCTGGGTACTTGGCGACGGGCAGATGTTGCCAAGTAAGACTTGGCACAGTGGAGGGAGAATACTATAATGGAAGAAACAGGCAGTGGGGGATGCTCATGGGCCACAATATTAAGGTAGTATCAGTGCTTTTGCTCATTGGCTTCCAGGTTGTGGGTGACTCCGTCACCCCCCTGGGGGTCATGGGCCTAGTTTTACTAGTGGCCCTTTGGATATTTCGAGAGAAATACCATAATCGCCTACCCTCAATTGCTGTGGAGGGCGCAATAATTTTGGCCTTGGCTTTTAATCACCCTGCAGCTTTTATTCTCTGCGGCGTGCTGGCCTTTGATTTGGCTACACGGGGGCAGTATTGGCTGGTACCATTGTTGCTGCCCGGGGGGATTTACTTTCTCAAGGGGCAATACCTAGTCTTTTATATAGTGCTGCTGGCTCTATGCGCCCTCTGCGGCTATTTACGCCATATCCTGGAGCAACGGGAACTTTCATTCCAGGAAGTCTATGATGCCCAGCGGCGCAATCGCTACTCCCTGGAGGCTGCCAAGGTCCGTTTGCTGAACTCTGCTCGGGAAGCAGCCCACCTAGCTGAGATTAAAGAGCGCAACCGCATTGCCCGGGAAATCCACGATTCCTTGGGCCACAGCCTGGCGGGTATCCTCCTCCAACTTCAAGCTGCAGTAAAGACCCTGGATCGGGATGAGAAAAAGGCCAGGGAAATGCTGACCACATCGGTTGCCGGCTTGGCGGAATCCGTCAACTTGCTTCGGGATACCGTGCACAATATCCGTCCTCAGGAACAACTTGGTTTGGAACATTTCCAGGGGATCATCCAAAGTTTTCACTTCTGCCCGGTGGATTTTCAGCATACGGGTGACCTCTCATCCTTATCTGCCAGCCACATTCAAATCCTCTCTGCCATCCTCAAGGAGGCCTTGACCAATGCCTCCCGCCATTCCCAGGCAACCCAGGTAGACGTCAACTTGGAAGTGCGGGATAAGATAATTCGCCTGTATATCAAGGATAATGGGGTTGGCTGCGGGCGGGTCCAGGAGGGGATGGGCATTAGCGGGATGAGGGAACGGGTGCGCAATGCCGGAGGGACCATTTCTCTAGGCACAGACAACGGCTTCAGAATTGTTGCTGTCTTACCTAGGGATGAGGGAGGTGGAGAAGTCTTTGCGAGTGATCATAGTAGACGATGATGCCTTGATTCGGGATAGTCTCAAAATGTTATTGGAGCTAGAAGAGGAATTTCAAGTCCTGGGCCTTGCTGGCAATGGTCAGGAAGCCCTGGAGTTATGTCAGGAGGAATTGCCAGATTTAGTGCTGATGGACATCCGCATGCCCATCATGGATGGATTGCTGGGGACCAAGAAGCTTAAGGAGCTCTACCCCCAAGTGCGGGTGGTAATCCTCACCACCTTCCGGGATGACGAGTACATTAAAGAGGCCCTCAAGAATGGGGCTGAGGGCTATATCCTTAAAAGCCAGCCCGCCGACAGCATTGTGGAGAGCCTCCGGGCTGTGGGCAAGGGTAATATTGTCCTGGAGCGGGATGTGG
The DNA here is from genome assembly GCA_036758185.1 of Bacillota bacterium. GTDB lineage: Bacteria > Bacillota > Proteinivoracia > UBA4975 > UBA4975 > DAIOXA01. The sequence continues at coordinate 224 of DAIOXA010000035.1, read as the reverse complement.
CCAGCAGCCTGTCGGCCATGCTCCGGGAGGACAAAAAAAAGGGCCAGGAGAACTGGGGCTTGACAGAGCGGGAGCTAGAAATCTTAGCCGCCGTAGGGCAAGGCCTTTCTAATCGGGAAATAGCCGCCAAGCTCTTCCTCAGCGAAGGGACAGTGCGCAACTACGTCACCGCCCTTCTAGAAAAGCTGGACCTGCGGGACAGGACCCAAGTGGCTATTTTCTAT
>DAIOXA010000034.1:0-10463 GCA_036758185.1 Bacillota bacterium | reverse complement strand
TTATAAGGGATGCAGCCTCTTTTTTGGTATTTGTACTGTCAAAGTCGGGATTATACTATGCTGGGCTTTGAAGTGCAAATTTTACCATGTTATCTTTTTTTCTTGGCGGCATTGTGAGCTGTGCCATCCAGTCCCGTTGACAAGTCCGGCTAATTCTTTTATAATTGAATACGTTGCAGGGGAGTGGCTCAATTGGTAGAGCGGCGGTCTCCAAAACCGTAGGTTGCGGGTTCAAGTCCTGTCTCCCCTGCCATATATATCAGTGCTTTTCAGCTTTCCCATTTCGCGATGGAACACCAAATGGAACAAAATGGGACATCGTTTTAGAAAAGAGGACATCTCCTCTATTTTTATTTATTGCTCAACGGCTGTGAGTGCCCACTCCGACACCGTGTGAGCAATTTCTTTTTGCCCTTCTAGCTCAAGATGCGTGTAGATCCGGTCCACCATCTGGGTATCGCTGTTCCCGGCCCACAGAGCTGATTTTTTGTGGTGGACGTCATTTTGAGAAAGCCACGTTAAAATGGTGTGCCTCAGGCAATGAAAAGTATTTTTTTTGCCAGGAAATAGCTTGCCTGTAAGTTCTGAAAATCTCTTGGACTCATTACCGAGCTCCCAGGGCCTCCCGTCAATCTGGCAATTGACGAAGCCGTTGTCATGGTACCCTGGCCCTACCAACAGTATGTGCTGTGCTTGCTTGGCATAATGCTTCTCCAGGTCCTTAGCCATTGTTGCAGGTAGGGGCATGTTGCGGTTGCTGCTAAACTCTTTACACTTTCTTTTCTCAAACCCTCAGATGTCCGTTGAAGGGTTTCCTTTACCCTTAACAGCCCATTGTCAAAGTCGACATTCCGCCATTTTAGGCCGAAACTTCTCCCAACCTTAGCCCCATGTTTAGTCCTAGTAGCACTGGAATGTAAAGCTGGTCATCCTTGACTGCCAGTATAAGTTGCATGGCTTCCTCCGCACTTAAAATGTCTCGTTCGGCCCTTTTCTTCATTTTGGGTCCTTTTTGTATGGAGGTGACAAATTATGACATTTTACGACATACTCCCTATGGTATTATTTATACGTAAGCAAAGATTGATCATTTATTTAGTTTATTTGAGTTGGCCGTAAGAGGAGGGTAATAGAGACGGCTGACAATGCTCGCTGAATAATTATATTACGACGGTGATGGTAATAAATAGATTAAAGAAGTATGTTGCTATTTTCTTGTCATTACCCTAATGTTGACATTCACTGCTTCTGCTTCGGCGGGTCAGAACCTTGGATTGGATGATGTAATCATTGAGGAACCAGATATCAATTTTGATATCCTTAAAGATGATCCCCTAGATACAGTGTTAATTGTCGGCTGGAAGAGAGCTTGGCCTGCGTAATGAGAAGAAGGGCTACTTCATCTTTGCCAGCAAGGGGGGAAGCTCTTAATTTCTCTCCCTTGTTGCTGTGTAGATACAGCTGCATATAATTCAATCGACTCATCTAACCTTTTGGCCCAGCCTGATAATACTGGTGCGGGTTATTTTTTGAATTTAATTGCTTAGCAATTAGCAGTCATTACCACTGGTTAAGGATTCATCTACATGTTAACATAACCCTATAGTTGTAAAAGCTAACTAAGGTGGTCATGATGAGAAAACATAAGCTCTTTTTGCCAGCCCTTTTTACTTTCATCCTGATTTTTGGGACAAGCATTTTCCTGGGCGTTTTTTGTTTTGGTGGCAGAGACGCAACTGAGGCATATCGCACTGATAACGCCAGCCCCATTCCTCCTCCCTCCTCTCTTGTTCAGGCAGAATCTGAGCCTGAACCGCAACCTGAGCCAGAACAGTCAACCCACGGTCTGGTTGAGGAAGAAGAGGAGCAAATAACGGCCCTTAGGGAAAAAGCTGAAGAAGTCTCGCCAAAGAATGAAGTAGAAAAACCACCAAAGGTAGAAGCAAAAATACCGACTGAAGAAAAGCAGGCAGAAAAGCCAAAGCAACCAGCACCGAAGAACCCTGTACCCCCTGTCGAAAGTAAGGACATGGTCACTGTGGCAACTGACAGCTTAAATGTCCGGCCTACTCCCTCCACTTCCCAACAACCCATAGATGCCCTGTCCCGGGGCCAGAAGGTAGAAGTCTTGGGTAAGGAAAATAACTGGCGCAGGTGAAACTCTCCGACGGACGTGTCGGCTGGGTTTCTGGGTATTATGTGGACAGGGCCTCCTCCCCTGGCGCCGGCGGCTCATTAGCCAGAAAAGTAATTGCCATCGATCCCGGCCATGGTGGCAGTGACCCTGGTGCAGTTGGCGTAACGGGCTTGCAGGAAAAGGTGGTAAACCTTGATGTCGGTTTGCGTGTTGCCTCGAAACTGCGTTCTCTTGGCGCCAGGGTCGTACTGACCAGGGACACCGACGTCTTTATTCCCCTGGCCCAGCGTCCGGCCATAGCCCAAGCTGCAGGCGCCCATGTCTATGTCAGTGTCCACTCCAATGCTCATCCCAGCGCACAGATTGGCGGCACCGAGACTTACTATTATTCCAACGCTTCCCGAGGTCTTGCCTCCCACATGCAGCGTCGGTTAGTGGCAGCGCTGGACTTACGGGATATCGGCACGAAGTACGGGAACTTCCTGGTCATCCGCCAGGCCTCCATGCCCGCTGTCCTCTTGGAACTAGGCTTTCTGTCCAATGTCCATGAAGAATCCCTGTTGCGTACCGATGGTTTCCGACAGAAGGCGGCAGATGCCATCGTGCAGGCACTGTTAGACTATTTTAGATAGCCAAAGGTTCTAGAGATTAAGTCCCTCCACCTGTTGTACTGTTAGGAGGGATTCTGAAATGGGTAGGTAGTATTGATTTTAATCCTCCCCTTAGTAATTTCTGCATTTTCCGTTAATCTCCTGCAGGCACATATTTTTTTACTGTTAGGGACTGGAGTGCAAAAAAAGGAAAAATCCCTACCTATCAAAAAATAGTCAAAAATGTGTGGGCGTGAAATGCAATTAGCCCAGCACATACTGTAACAATTGTCGGGGAGGAAGGGATAGAAATGCGGAAAGTATTGCTTATCTTAGGTATAATCCTACTGGTAGTAATCTTGATTTTTGGCGGGTTGGCCTTTGCCCTGCGGCCGCCCCATAAGGTTTTTGCCCCCCAAGGGACAGATGATTCTGCCGAGATGCAGACCGTTCTAACTGAGTACATAATGGAGCAAGCCGCAGTGGCCTTGGATGGGTACACCGGAGAAGGGGATTTAGTTGTATCTCTGGAGCAAAATGGACTTAGCCAGGCCTTGGCCGATGCCCTGAGGGACAAAGTCCCGGGACTGCCCGGTGGACTAAAGTATACCGGGATTTTTACCGATGTTCACCCAGATTATGTCGAAATTGGTGCCGGTCTCAAGTTGTTGTTTATCCCCATCGGTGCCTCTGCTCGCCTCCAGGTGACCGCTGTCCAGGATGAAATTGAACTGAATTTGCTTTCTGTCCATCTCGGGAGGATTCGTCTGCCCTTGGATTTTTTTCTCAATGCTACTGGCAAGTATGTTCAGCTTCCATTGGATACCAGTACCCTCTCTACCTCCATTCCCATGGACCTAGGGGAAGAGATGGGCATAACCTTGGCAGATTTGGACCTGGAGCCAGGGAATGTTTTGGTTTCGCTACAGCTGGATGAAGGCGTAATTCCAGAGATTCCCGATGAAACAGTAGAGAGCTTTAAGGAGTCCATACCAGAGATGTATGATGTCTTGGCCGACAACCCCGTCGCCGCTGCAGCTCTGAAAGAGATTGAGGATATTGTGGAACAAGCTCAAGCCGATGGCAAAAAGGTCAATCCGTTGCGCCTTAAGATCTTGGCTGAGAAGCTCTACGGATCCCTAATCGAGGAAGAGTTTAAGCTATTGGAAAAGGTTCTGAATGACGAAGTCAAAGAACTGTTGGCAGGGGTCCAAAACTAATTTGCGCTCTGAAATAGCCAAAAAATCAGACCGGTGGTCTGATTTTTACTATATTCCCGCCTCAGCAAGGATGGAGCTGGGATGAACGGATTTCTTCTTGTCTTTAGCCTTGCTTTGGATTTGTTTTGTATAGTGCTCCAAGATTTCCCGCCGGCGCACGATGCCGATAAAGACATCGTTGTCATCTACAACTGGAACAAAGTTCTGGTCAGCGACTAAGGAAAGTAAATCTTGGATCGAAGCATAGATTCGGACTGGTTGGTTATCCATGCGTCGGGGTATTTCGTTTAACATTATCTTTTCAGTCCCCCTGAGGTCCAAGTCAGGGGTATTTTTAAATTTTGATAGCAAGTCTCCCTCGGTAAGGGTGCCAATGTACTTGTTGTCTTCATCTATGATGGGAACAGCAGTGTAACCGTGATGTTCCATGCGTTCCATGGCCTGTCGCATTGTGCAATTAATGGGCAGGTAGGCAACTTCTTTTTTGGGCACCAGAAAAAAAGCGACACTGTCAGACATTCCATCATCCTCCCTCTTTTTCGGGCTCGCACTATTATTATACATGTACTCCGAGACCATTCCAACCGTTAAAAAACGGATATCCGGAAATGTCCCCGAATTATCAACCTGGACAGGATATATTACAAATACCTTACATCTGCCTACAAGCCGCATATTGCCAAAAATACTGCATATAGACGTCAATCTTTTAGCGTTATAAACCTCTAAATAGCGCAGTTAGCAATCCGGATACTAGCATTACTAGCACTACAGGAAGAATGTACCTGTAGATTTTTGCAAAATTTGCCTGAAAGAATTCCCGTGTCAAGATGATGCACAGGTGTAATGGGGACGATAGATAGCCCAGTGTCGCAGTTAAATAGGTTAGACCAACTCCTGCCAAGTAGATATCTGAAGGTAGCATCGGCACAAAGACTGGCAGTGCCACCCCCACCGCCGCCTCGTGGGAACCGGTGGCCAGTCCTACCAACATGGGCAGAAACAAAAGCAACAGCCAGAGGGGAATGCCCAAGTTGACCAGGTCAGAAGCGAAGGCATTGACCACACTGCTGATAGTCAATAGTTCTTTAAACAGCATGATTCCTGCAACTACCAGAATTAAAGAGGGACGAAGCCCAGGAAGGATCATGGTCTTGGCTCGAGCCCAACCTGTACTGAGCATCCTTGAAAACAAGGGTTGAGGTCCTGGCTTTGGTAAAATGATTAAGGCGGCGACAATGCCCGCAGCCAAGGAAAGAACGAAATTAACCCCAAATACTAAGTAGAAAATAATGACCAACAAAAGGGGTACTATACTTAATATGAATTCGCAAAAATCCTGAACATTCCACTTGCCCTGAACCTCTCCCCGCAAAGGACGCAGTAGGAAGAACCAAGCACCGACCAGGCCCGCAATCAATGCTGGCAAATTAAGCACAGCCAATTGTTGGGGACGAAGATCGACCAAACTAGCAGCTAGAATCATGCTGGGAATTATCGGTAGAGATAAATACCAAATATGCCTGAAGATGATGTTGAGCCCTGTCTTGTATTCAGGACCAATCTTAACCCTGTCTCCCAGCTGATCCACCAGTGGAGCAGACATCATGGCGCCGCCAGGAACAGATAGGGCACCAATCAACCCCGGCAGGACAATCATAATCCAGCGGTGGTCACCCATCAGCTTCAGCAAGCGGTCAACCATTATGCTCAAAGTGCCGCTGGCCTTGAGAATATGGCCCAATGCCCCGATCAGGAGAACTGCAGCAGCCAATTCCCAGGTTACAGGGCTAAAAAAAGCCACCCTTAGTCCTTGGGTAATCTGTTCCTTGCCCAGGGGGATTCCTAAAACTAAGATTATACAGCCAGCAAACATTGCCAAGCCGATGTTGATTCGCTTTCTCGCCATTAGCATGATTACTAGTATCGCAATAACAACAGTAAGTATTCCCATGTCAGCCTCTCCCTCTTATTGCTATGTCCAGAGATATTATAAGCCAAATTCATTAACAGGTCGAGGAAAAAGAAAGCCAGCAAGATCTTATGCTGCCATGCAAGTCTTTAGCCCTACTGGATTTCAAGACCAGGGCCGGAAGTATAGTTTTTCCGACCCTGGTCTTGGATCCTTTACTTTTCTGGCCTAGTTGCCTGCATCTCTTTCATCCCATCGCTACATAGTTGAGCGCAAAGCCATGAGCGGTCGTATGGTCATAGCGGTTATGCGCATCTGAAAGAAGAAATATAGATGCTGTCATTAAGGGTAAATGCGATTGATTAGTCTGGGGAAGGGAATTGCCTCCCGCAGATGATTGAGCCCGCAGATCCAGCTGACAAACCTTTCTAGACCAATGCCATAACCCGAATGGGGCACGCTGCCATACCGGCGCAGGTCTAAGTACCACTCAAAGGCCTGTTGGGGGAGTTTATGCTCCTTTATGCGCTGCAGGAGAAGGTCCATGTCATCGATGCGTTGGGAACCCCCAATAATTTCACCATAGCCCTCTGGCGCCAAGAGGTCTGCTGCCAAAACAATCTCAGGCCGCTCAGGGTCCGGTTTCATGTAGAAGGCCTTAATAGCGGCAGGGAAACCCTCGACAAAGACAGGGCCGTCATGGAGGCTGGCCAAAGCAGTTTCATCCGGTGCGCCAAAGTCGTCCCCCCACTGGATTTCGTGACCTTGCTTCTGGAGATAGTCAATAGCCTGATCATAGGTCATCTTGGCAAAGGGCTTGGCGACAACGTTCTCTAACTTGCCGGTGTCTCGTTCCAGAACATCCAGCTCAGCCATGTGCTTTTCCAAGACGGTCTTGACAACAAACTTTACCATTTCTTCCTGGATAGCCAGGTTTTCGTCGTGCTCGACAAAGGCCATCTCCGGTTCCATCATCCAGAATTCGATAAGATGGCGCCGGGTCTTGGATTTTTCTGCGCGGAAGGTAGGACCAAAACAATAAACCCTTCCTAAGGCCATGGCCGCTGCTTCCATGTAGAGCTGACCACTTTGAGACAGATAGGCTGTGTCGCCAAAGTACTCTGTTTCAAACAAAGTGGTTGTTCCCTCGCATGCGGCAGGGGTCAATATGGGAGCATCCACCAGAGAAAAGCCCTGGGAATCCAGCCAATCACGAATGGACTTAACCACGGTGTTGCGGATGTGCATGATGGCCACCTGACGGGGAGTGCGCATCCACAGATGGCGGTGATCCAAAAGAAAATCAACGCCGTGTTCCTTGAGACTGATGGGATATTCCTGAGCTTCGCTAATCACTGAGATATTACTTATAAGCAATTCATAACCCAGAGGAGAGCGGGAATCTTCCTTTACTGTGCCGATGACCTCAAGGGATGATTCCTGGGGGATGCAGGCCGCCAGTTCGTATTGCTGGGGATCTGTTTCTGCCTTGACCATAACCCCCTGGATAAACCCAGTGCCATCCCGGAGAATTAGGAATTGTATTTTGCCGCTGGAGCGCCGATTATATAGCCAGCCCTTAATCGTTACCTCTTTATCCTTCCATTGCCCGATGTTTCTTATAGTTACTCTGTCCAAATTAATTGCCTCCTCTACTCGTTAAAGGGTGACGGACCAGGTGCCGTGGACGCCAAAGAATCTGTAAGCCGGTCCTGCCCGTTCTGTTCTTTGCGATGATCACTTCGACGTCATTTTCGGTACCCTGGGCCTTGGCTTCTTCATAGGCCGCAGCACTCTGGCGGGAATGGCGGTAGAGGAAGAGCACCATGTCGGCAAATTCCTCAATATTACCGCTCTCTCGGAGGTCGGATAGTTGGGGTCTGCGGTCGGAACGTTGGCTGTAATTTCGGTTGATCTGAGATATGAGCAGGATGGGCACATCCAGTTCGGCAGCCAGGTTGCGCAGCTGCAGTACGACATCACCGGTAGCCCGGGCAGTGGAGATATTATTTGCCACCTCCAGTTGTATCGTCTGAAGGTAGTCTACCACCACCAATCCCAGGTTGCCCATTTGTGCTTTCATCCGTCGCAGTCGCGCCCGGATTTGGGCCACCGTCAAGCCCCGCTCATCGCTGATCAGCAGCGGCCTGTTATATAGTGCATTGATATTAGTTTGAAAGCGATCTAATTCGTCCTCCAGCAACCTACCCTGCTCATAGCGTTGACCGTCAAAGTTGAGTTCCGACACAATGAGTCGGTCCATAATTTCTTCGGCGCTCATCTCCAAGCTGATAATCCCCACCGGCACTGCAGGGTCCCGTTTGAGGACATTGCGCACGACGTTGAGGGCCCAAGCGGATTTACCGGTGGAAGTAGCTGCGGCCAAGACTATTAGGTGCTTGTTGCGTAACCCCGTTATCAGGTTATCTATGGAAAAATACCCGGTTAACAGGCCTTTGGGAGAAATCCCCTCGGCCCGCCGCAAATATTCTTCCCAACGGTGGGACAATAAATCATTTATTTTATGCACTGGCACCGTGGTGCTAAAATCTGTGGCATTGAACACCAGGTCCTGGGCTCGGGCCTGAATGCGCTCAAAATCTCCGCCCTTATTAAGGGAAATTGACTCGGCAATCTCCAGGGCGGCCTGGAGCAATTTGCGGTGGTAATAGAGGTCCAGTAAGTTTTTTTTGAGGGCTTCCAGTTCGCCCTCATCCCGAGAACCCAGTCCCAGCTGGGTAAAGAACTCCTCGACATTGTCCAAGCGCTTAGATGCCTTGAGGGCCAAGTACAGGTCGGTCTGGGTAAAGGCGCCCGTCTCTTGATAGACCTTGAGCATGGATTCATAGGCAATCCTGTGTTCCAGGATATAAAAGCAGTCGCCATTAAGCTTATCCGCCACCATGTCCAGAAACCTTGGTTCAGCCATAATGGAAGCCAACAGCTTCCTTTCCAACACCCGGTCATGGGGAAACCAGAAATTGGCCCTCCCTCCCCCCAGCTCTAAAAACTGGCGGATGGTACCCTGGGGTTGCTCCCAGAAGGCCGTCAGTTCCTGGATGATGTCTTCCACGACCAGGATATTGTCAACCTTTTTCAGATATCCCCGAATCAGGGAATATTGCTTCTCCCGGATGGGTTCGGTCTGGATCAAGTACTTAACGGCATAGAGGTCGACGGAATAGGCAGATTCTATTGTCTGGCGGACTCCCTCCTCCCCCTTTGCCAGCAGAACATCGTTGAGGTCCTTGCAGTCTTCGGGGGGGGCGGCCACCTGAATGTGGATGCCGGGATCACTGGCCCGTAGCAAGTCTCTGTTGGCCAGGACGCTGCGGCGGCCCGTCTCATCATTATCTGGCACCAGGATCACTGTCTTGTCCTTACACAGTTTGGTGATCATGGCAGCCTGCTCCTCAGTTAGGGTGTCTTTGCAGATGGCCACCGAGTTGGGAAATCCGCTCTGCCAAGCACTGAGGACATCAAAGTATCCTTCAAGCACCAGAAGGGAAGCGCCGATATGCTTGCGGGCCTTGTCCACATTGTACAGTAGCTGACCTTTATTAAAAACCTCGTCATTGCGGGAGTTTTTATACTTGGGACCATCGCCAGGGTCCAGGAACCGCCTGCTAAAGCCCACAGGCTTGCCATAGCCATCGTTTATGGGGATGACAATGCTATTTTCTTGGCCGTCGAAGCCAATGCCCAGAGCCTGAATAGTGGCATCGGAAAACCCTCGCTTGCGCAAGTAGTCCCGGGCCATAGCAGCCTGTCCCAGCTCTTTTTGGCTGGCCAAGACTGAACGCTCATTGGATTTTATTCGGTTGCGGCGAGCCATGGCCTGGGGAGATTCTTGCGCCTGGATATCTATGCCGGCAATTTCGGCCAGGTAGTTTATGGCCTCGTGAAAGTCGTAATTATAATGGGCCTTGACGAATTCAATAATGCTGCCTCCGCTCTTGCAGCCAAAACAGTAGTAACTTTGAGTATCGGGGTAGACCGTCAGGGAAGGGGTGTCGCTATCGGGGTGCAGGACACAAATACCCTGGTGAATGCGGCCAGACTTTTTTAGCTGGGTGTACTGACCGATGAATTTAACCAGGTCTACTTTGTTCTTGAGTTCTTCGATAATGGTCTGGTAATCCACTTTTGCACCCCCAGTCTACAAGTTTAGGCGAAGGTTACCCTTGAGCTCCAACATATTGGAACAACATTCGCTGAGGCGCCAGACTATCCTCTCACCGTAAAGGTCATTCTGGCTCCGTTGGATAAGTTCCTCCAAGGTAAAATTCGAAGTTACCACCAGAGGCAGACAGTTGCGGTAGCGGTAGTCGATGATCTGGGCCAAGTTCTTTAGTGAGAACTCGGTGGGTCTTTCCACCCCCAAATCATCCAGCAGCAGTAAGCCTGCATTCTTGACCTCATCCACCAATTGCTGTTCGGAATAGCCCGAATCCCGGGTATTGAAGGTTGCTCGCAGGGCATCCAAAAAGTCGGCATACACCAAGTACTTCACCGATATCCGAGAGCTGAGATAATTGGCTATACAACCCATGAGATATGATTTCCCCGACCCCGTGGGACCATGGATATAAAGGCCTTGGTTG
>DAIOXA010000033.1:1977-10714 GCA_036758185.1 Bacillota bacterium | reverse complement strand
ACTGCCGCTGCCCCACCAGCAGCTCCTTGCCCCCCTGGGGACCATGGCCTGGCACCACTGTGTCGACGTCCCACCCTTCAAGCTCTATCAAGGCCGCCAGCCAGCAGCGAAACTCTGCCTGGCCCATGAACGGCACTCGTCCAGCAAAGACCAAGTCTCCAGTGAAGAGCAACCTGCGCTGGGGGAAATAAACCACAGAACTTCCGGGACTATGCCCGCCAAAATGCTTAATAAACACCGGCTCGCTAAGAAATAGCTCCAGTTCATGGGTAAAAACCAAGGTGGGCAAGGCCGGGACTGAGGACTTGAGCATCCCCTCCCTGGCCTTGGTCGAGCTAATGAGGGAACAGCTAAAAAGATGATTACCCGCCAAGTGATCGTCGTGCTCGTGGGTGTTCACCACATACAGCACAGTACCCAGCTGGGCAGCTGCATCGTATACCTCCCTGGCCCCCTCTTCACTTACCGAGGTATCTACGATAATAGTCCCTTCCTCCAGCCTGACCACTGACGCATTGACTGTTTCACCCAGCACCACTAGATTCTGGATAATACCACCTCCCAAGTGGGTATTAGACGGGGAAACTGAAATTTCCTGCCGACACCTTTAAAATCCCTCTTGCGCCAGCGGGGACGCGTACGCTGGCGCAGATGAGCTGGGAAAGCAGGAATTTAAAAGATGTACCAGAATCTAAATGTTGAGGAGGGAAAAATATGGTAGATGACCTTAAACATGCAGCATTAGCCAGGGGCGACAAGCTGCAGGTAATACCCGTGGAATCTTTACACAAAGTGCAGGCTGAGCTCGCTCTCTTTGAGGAAAGAGAGCAGCTGAACAGGTTTCAAAACTGGATTGTCCATGACCTGTATAACTTTATTCTGCCTGCAACTGAGTTTACAATCCGCTCTATTATCCTGTGCGCTCTCCCCCATCCCCTATATGCCGAAGCAGAGTTTTCTTGGCAAGGAAAACAGTACAATCTGGCAAGCCCGGTTATGTCCGACTTTAAAGGGGCAAAAGAATACCTAAACGAAATCTTGATGCCCACGAATTATCAAGCTACTGAAGCAAAAGGTCTTCCCCTCAAGCGACTGGCAGTCCACAGCGGCTTGGCTGTTTATGGGCGCAACAACATCTGCTACATAGACGGGATGGGAAGCTTATTTTCCCTGGTTGCCTTCTTTTCAGATCTGCCCTGTCCTGACTGGCAATGGGTTGAAGTAAAGCTAGCCGATTCCTGTGTTAATTGCATGACCTGGTGGCAAAATGGTATTTTAGATAAAGCGCAAAGGTCTCGTCATCCATGGCGGCAAGGGTTTCCCGCATATGATTGGCAGCCGTCGGAATCCACCCCGCAGGTTATCGATATCCTCTTTACGGTATAACTCGAATATATCCCAGGGATTAGAAAAAGTCGCAAAGGTTTCAGTGTCCAGCATATGCAGGGGGATAAACCTCTCCTCCACCATATTAGCTAAAGAACTGTTGACATAGTAGCTAACATTTTAATATAATTATCCCCAGAGGTGATAGTATGCGAGTGAGCACCACGGATTTACAAAATGCTTTTGGGAAATACCTGGCCCTGGTAGAAAAGGAAGATATCATCGTAACAAAAAACGGCAAGAGTGTCGCTAAACTTACTAAACATACCGACCACGAACACTTTATTGTCCACGAAGAGTCCCAAGGCTATAAGACCTACAGGGAAGTCAGCTACCAAGAATACGAGGAGCTGGTGGAGTCCTCCGACCAAAGATACGAACTCATAGGCGGCGAAATATACCTCCTTGCCGCTCCCAGCTTCAAGCATCAGGTGGCGGTAAATGAGGTGGCTTGGCATTATTATAACTACTTTCAAGGAAAGCCATGCAGAGCACTGACCTCGCCCTTGGACGTGAGGCTCTTTGGGTTTGCCACTAAATTTGAGGAAGACCCCAACGTTGTCCAGCCGGACCTTGTCGTTATCTGTGACCAGGACAAGGTCGGGGCAGATGGCAAGTACATGGGCATACCCACCCTGGTGGTAGAAGTCCTCTCTCCCTCCACCCAGGGCAAGGACCGGGCGACAAAACTACAACTATACATGAAGAGCGGAGTCCAAGAATACTGGATTGTCGACCTGGAAGGCAAAGCAGTGCAACTCTACACCTTCACCCCAGAACGAGACATGGATCGTGTAGACACATATGGTGAGGGCGAAATAGTAAAATCCTCTGCCTTCAAGGGCTTGGAGTTAGCCGTAAACGCCATTATTACCTTTTGAGTGTGATGGAGAAGCTCCCGAGGCAAATGAGGTTTTCCCATTCAATGCATCGCGAAATACGGCAGCGCCGCAATGGCGCTGCCGTATTATAAATATTAAATAGGGGGTTAAGCCGACAGCATAGATACAGTTGTCCGGCTTTCTATGATTAGACTCCTGGGAGGAAAAGCACTAAGATGCTACAGATTATAGTGGATTAGTTGACTGGCTGTTGCTTAAATAGTTGGTGATATACTTGCCGATTATGGTTCGAGGTAGCAGCACGTGCTTTCCTGTCTGCTGGCGAAAACACTTTTCCATTTCCAGTGTAAAGCCGATACAGTCCAAGACGATAAAGTCGGCGTCATTCTTACGGAGCTTGGCGCAGAGCTTTCTGCTCTGTTCAGTCTCAAAATACGGGGGACAATCATAGATATCATGATTCACGCCGAGGTTATTCCAGCGTTGGGACATATTCGCAGCTTGTCCAGGATCGGGAACAACCACAGCAATCCTCTTACCCCGATATTCTCGCTTGACCCGTTCTTTGATGATTTCGCCTCCCCTAAAATAAGGGATACCCGATGCCATCGGCGGAAGTTCTCCGGTACAAAGTAGGATAGCCAGATGGGCGCCACGGCGCTGAAGCTCTGCAAGGCCTCTTTGCAGCAGCCCTTCCAACATAAGCTGGGATATGCTTACTTCAGTCCCGTTGCGTAAAAGAGTAACGTAAAATGCATCATCCCCGGCAGGGGCTACCTTCTGCAACTTGGTTGAGTTTAGATTATCTAAGGCTCCCAGCTCCATTAAGTGGCAATTACTGGGTAATAGGCTTGATAGTTCGTCGAGGATATCTGGTCTCGGGGATTGCCCAATGGTCAAGCAACCAATCGTAACTTTAGAAGACATATTTTATTAGATCCTTCTTAAGTTGACTCTCGGCCTCCTCAAATAATTTGCGATTGCGCATGCTGCTCCCTAGCAACATTCGCTCCTTACCTAGTCGCAGGAGAATTACCTTTTGGTTTGGGCTGACCATGGCACTGGTTAGCGGCAGTCCACTTTTACAATCCAAGACGGCAATCATGTCAGGGAAGGTGGCAAGGCGAACTCCGTCACGCTCTGCCGTCATGTATTCGTTCCAGAATGTAACGGTAATAGGTGACTCATCGTTTTCTATCGTCAGACTTCCCAAATCGAATCCACCGGTGATCTTGAGATCATATTCCGAAACCTCACCCCGGCAAATCTCTTCTGTTCCCAACAACCTAGCTAGTGCATCAACGACTGCGGAAGCATTTCCTAATTCACTGTAAAGTGTTTGACCAACTTTGATTGAGTGTGACAACGCGCCCAAAGCCGCGTGCTTTGCCACATAAGTGGCACTAACCGGATTGCGCAGTACGGTGACAAACCCGCCTGCCGCAGTAGCGGCGTTACTTGACAAAGATTTCTGTTTCCAGTTCGCCCCTTCCTCCCACTCCGACTTGAATGGAGCGGTAGCCCTCTTCATCAAAAAGCCCAAGGCTACCCATTACGCCGGTGGGATGAGCCCGGCCATTGCAGGGAGCGTCAATCAGAAGCAGGCCGGTCATAGCGGCCAGTACCCAGCCATTGGTACTGCTTTGCGCCCCCATTTCGTTAGTGATAATTCCTCCAATTTCCTGAGGGAACTGCTCACAAAATATCTCGTGCACACGCTGATAATGTGCAGGCGCCACATACCTATCCTTGGATGCGGGGGATCCTACAAGGGAAGCTGTCAAAACAACTGCTTGGGGATCTATTTCTGTAAGGGGGAGGAGAGGAATTTCAGGCGCATAGGATAGGGCCAAGTCTAGTATGCGCAACCCCTCTTGAATATCCCCTCCGCCGCCACAGCCCATTAATGCACCGCCATAGATGGCCCAGGTTCCTGTTTCTCGATTAATTATCATGTTATACACCACGTTCTATTCCATATTTCTTGCGCTATGGCATCCTATGAGGCTGCCGTGTCCCACTAAGTGGGTAAGACACGCCCGTACACGATTCAGTAATTTTAGTTCTCAATATAAGCGTATTCGAGATACGTGTGCCCTATAAGGTTTTTCACGACATTCTTCATGTTTGGCTTACAAAGATAGAGGTTGTAGCGGTAGTTCAGTGGGATAATGGGCATTTCATCGATAATTATCTGCTCCATCTTTACAAAATCGTCCATGCGCTTTTGCTGGTCGGTTTCTGCAATGGTGCCGGTAAGAAGGTCGTGGAATTCCTGGTTTGGCCAGAAGGTGTTGATGACAGAGCCGGAAATCCAGTCCATGGGTTGCATGATTGACATTGGGTCAGGATACAGACCAGTCCAGCCATCACTAACGATGTTGAAGTTCCCGATGTCTGCCATTTCTGACATAGTCTTATTGTCGTACGTTACGATTTCTACCGTAACACCCAAATTGTTCTTCCACATTTCCTGCATAGCCTGGGCCAAATCTTTTGCCATCTGTGAGGTGCCTACTACGAATTCAATTTTGGGCATACCTGCGCCACCCGGATATCCGGCCTCGGCCAATAATTCCTGTGCTGCAGAAACATCCTCAGTTATGAGATTATTTGCTACCACATCACGGAACATCTGCTCAGGCTTAGCTGGATTGTAATATGCCGTCGGGACATAGCCATACGCAGGCTCCTCGGGGCTTTCAAGAATATAATCCAGAATGTCCTGACGGCTTATAGCCATGGAAAAAGCCTTGCGCACCCTAGCGTCGTCAAAGGGTTCCTTTTCACAGTTAAAATCATAGAAGGTGATACCGATTTTCGGCGAGGCGACATATTCTTCTGTATCAAAATACATTTGTTTTGCCTCGGGACTAACGTTTTCAGTAAAATGCACCTCGTCATTGTTATAAGCAATCATCGTCGACTCGGCACTTTCCATAAAGATAATCTCTATGGTTTCAAGCTTGACATCATCGGCATCAAAATAATGGGGATTTTTCTTGAGAACGTATTTCTCCTGGGGAAGCATCTCGGTAATCATAAAGGGCCCATTGCAGATATAAGTGTCAGCATTGTTTGCCCAACCCTCAATTTCAGCTACATCTTTGCGCACAGGCATAAAATTGGGGGTGGTAGTTAGAAAGAGGAACCACGCAGTGGGGGCCTCTAGCGTAACCTGAAAAGTGCTTTCATCAAGGGCTTTAATGCCCACCTCATCCATAGGGAGTTCACCGGCAGCACATTTCTTAGCGTTTTTAATATTGTCCAAAGCATAGGAAGTGCTGGCTCCGACCTCAGGATCAAGTATGCGTTTCCACGAATATTCAAAGTCGTAAGCATCCAGTGACTCACCATCAGACCACTTGGTGTCCGTCCGTAGCTTAAAAGTATATACCGTCCCGGTTTCATCGATTTCATGCTCGGTGGCGACAGCTGGAACGACATTGCCATCTACGTCCAGCTTATAGAGGCCGCGGAACACATTCTGAAGAACGTTAGAGGGGGAAAGATAGTAGTTGAGTCCCGGGTCCATAATTGGGGGCTCATTGGCCATGGCATAAACTAAACGCTGTTCCGTGGTTTCGGGAGGAGTAGTGCCATTGCAACCAGTCAATAACCCAACCATCATCAATGTAGCAATAAGCAGACAACTAAACTTTTTCATACAGGTCTCTCCTCTTCTTTATTTAGGTTTAACGTCTTCTGCTCCAATGAGCTCGAAGACGATTCCCGCTTGCATTTTCATACCTGTGGGGATGGTTTCTGGATCTGCATCGTATTCCGAGCTATGGGTAGGCGCGGTAATGCCCAGCGACTCATTACGGCTACCCAACTGATAAAATGCGCCGGGGATGTCGGTGCAGAAGTAGCAGAAGTCCTCACAGCCCAGAAAAGGATGCTCCACATAGCCAAAGGCTTCTTTACCCAGCACCCGCTCCGCCACGCTGCGAATTACTTCAACGCAGGCTTCGGAGTTGTTCATGCTGTCATAGCCATGATAGGCATCTACATCAACAGTAACACCGTGCATTGCGCAGGCATGCTCAATAATGGCATCCACGGCCTCGGTGGCACGCTTGCGTGCTTCACTACTGGTGGTTCGAACCATTATCGATAATGTAGCCATATCTGAAATGACATTACGTACAGTTCCTCCGCTCATCTTGCCCACGGTGATAACCACACTGTCATGGGGAGAAACCCGGCGGCTGACCACTGTCTGTAGCTCCATAATAATACTAGCGGCTGCTACGATGGCGTCGTTGCCTAAATGCGGGTCTGCGCCGTGGGCCTTATTCCCATGGATTGTCACTTCAAAGGTATCGCTACTGGCATTGAATGCACCAGCCTTGGTTCGCAAAGTGCCGCAGGGGATGGCTGCATCCACGTGGAGACCGTATACCCAATCAACATCGGGATCTTTCATACAGCCTGCTGCCACCATGCGTTTGGCCCCGCCTGTGGTCTCTTCTGCTGGCTGAAAGAACAACTTGACATTACCCCGTAGATGTTCTCGAGCATCCTGAAGCACTCGAGCCGTGCCAAGAAGAATAGCAGTATGAACGTCATGGCCACAAGCGTGCATGACGCCATCGTTTTGGGACCGATAGGGCTTGCTAGAGTTCTCGGACAGCGGCAGAGCATCCATGTCGGCCCGCAAGGCCACAGTCTTACCCTCTTCTGCGCCGCGGATAATGCCCACCACACCAGTCATGCCTGGCACGACATAGTGCTCGATCCCCGCCTCCTTCAGGAAAGCCTGAATGTAAGTGGAGGTCTTAAACTCCTGGTTACTCAGCTCGGGATTGCGATGTAAATGTTCCCGAGCAGAGATGGCAAGATTGCGGTGTTTATCTACCAAAGAAAGCAATAGCTTGTTTTCCATAGTTCACCTCGTGATGAGATGGCAGGCCACTAGGTGGCCGCCACCAATATCTTTCAGCTGCGGACGGGAAACACTACACTCTTCATACGCCCTTGGACAACGAGTAGAAAAGACACAGCCATCCGGCGGATTAATGGGGGAGGGAACATCTCCCTGAAGCGCCACTAGATCAGCTTTGGGGGTGAAAGCATCCTCAATGACCGGAACTGACGAAAGCAACGCCTTGGTATAGGGATGTTGTAAATTCTCGTAAAGCTCGTCAGTATCGGCATACTCTACCAGATTCCCAAGATACATCACGCCAACTTTATGAGAAATATGCCTTACCATGGTGAGGTCATGGGATATAAAAAGGTAGGTC
Organism: Bacillota bacterium; assembly: GCA_036758185.1. Taxonomy (GTDB): domain Bacteria; phylum Bacillota; class Proteinivoracia; order UBA4975; family UBA4975; genus DAIOXA01. The sequence goes on along the minus strand of DAIOXA010000033.1, from coordinate 3,237 downwards.
AGCCCGAGCTCCTTTTGCAGGTTTTCTAGTATATTGACAACCTGGGCTTGAATAGAGACGTCAAGGGCCGAAATCGGCTCATCGCAAACGATAAACTCCGGCCCCATTGCCAATGCCCGGGCTATGCCAACCCGCTGACGCTGCCCTCCCGAAAACTCATGGGGGTAGCGGTCGAAATGCTCTTGCTTGAGGCCAACTTTCTGAAGTAACTCGCGAGCATATACAACGCGTCCCTTGGCACTCCCAAATAAATTGTGAATGATCATAGGCTCCATGATGATATCTCCTACTGTCATGCGGGGATTCAGGCTGGAATAGGGATCCTGAAAGATCATTTGCATCCGTTTACGAAAAGGAAACATTTCGGCGGCGCTTAGTTTATGAGTTTCTATACCATCATAGATAATTTTTCCACCTGTCGGTTTATACAGCTTTAGAATTGTAAAACCTACTGTTGTTTTTCCGCAACCAGATTCCCCAACAATACCCAGTGTTTCCCCTTTCTCAATTGAAAAGCTAACACCATCCACTGCCTTGACATACGATATCTTTCCGCCAAAGAAACCTCGGCGTAGAGGAAAGTACATTTTTAAGTCTTGAACCTCTAGCAGCGGTTGTTTACGCATGAAGGCCACACTCCTTTGCAGAGGGATGAAGCAGATGGCAACTTACGGTGTGAGTTTCGCTTAGTCTATACTCGGCAGGTACATGTTCCCTACATAGGCGCATGGCCCTGTTACAGCGGTCAGTGAAGGGGCAGCCAGGCGGAGGGTTAATCAAGTCCGGAGGCGTCCCTACAATGGGAACCAGCGCTTTCTTCTCGTTAATATTAGAACTTGGGACACAGTTTAGTAGCCCAATGGTATAAGGATGTGTAGCGTTTTTAAAAATGTCCTGGATGTTTCCTTTCTCAACCACGATTCCACCATATAGGACATATATGAATGAGCACATATTGGCCACAACACCTAAATTATGGGTAATCATTATAATGGATGTTGACAGCTTCTTCTGCAAGTCGCGCATCAACTCAAGAATCTGCGCGCTGATGGTGACATCCAATGCAGTGGTAGGCTCGTCCGCAATTAATAGCTTCGGATTGCAGCTTAAAGCCATGGCAATCATGACCCTCTGCCGCATCCCGCCAGATAACTCAAAGGGATACTGTCTTAGTCGCCGTTCCGGATTGGTCATTTCAACTAGTTCAAGCATTTCCAAAGCGCGCTTCCGCGCCTGCATAGGACGCATCCCTTGATGTAT
>DAIOXA010000033.1:0-1967 GCA_036758185.1 Bacillota bacterium | reverse complement strand
TAATGGCTCGCACAATTGCTGACTGATGGTAAGAAGTGGGTTAAGGGACGTCATGGAATCCTGAAAAATCATCCCAATTTGGCCTCCGCGCAGATTGCGAAAATACTTGTTCTTCTTCTTAGAAATATCGATGCCCTCAAACATAATCGAGTCCGCCGTAATCTTTGCGTTGTCAGGCAGTAGCCGCATAAGGGACATCATGGATACACTCTTGCCACAGCCAGATTCTCCGACAATCCCGACAGCTTGGCCAGCTTCGACGGAAAGGCTCACACCGCGCACAGCTTGCACTACGCCGCCGTCTACAGTAAAGGAAGTTCGCAGATTGTTGACTTCAAGTAGTTTCATAGGCAATTTCCTCATTTCAGCCTGGGGTCCAGGGCGTCACGAAGCCCGTCACCAATAAAGTTGAGCGCAAACATTGTCAAGCTTATGGTCAGAGCAGGAAATAGCATCTGGTAGGGTTGCGTGAATAAAGTGGGAATGGCATCGTTGGCAAGTGTTCCCCAGCTGGCAACGGGAACCTGAATCCCGATACCGAGAAAGCTAAGAAATGCCTCTGAAAAAATCGCTGCAGGAACCAAGAAGGTCACAGATACCAGGATAACGCTCATGCTGTTAGGAACAAGGTGCTTCAAGATGATCCTACGATGGGAGGCGCCCATGGCACGGGCTGCTACAACATAGTCCTGATGCTTGAGAAACAACACCTGCGAGCGCACCAAACGCGCGGTTTCAATCCAAGATGTAATGCATAATGCTATCAAAATACTTCTGAGATTACTGCCAAGAAACATCATAATCAGGATGATGTACAGTAGCGCAGGTAGCCCGCTAAGCAAATCCACAATTCGCATCATCAATAAATCAACCCGTCCGCCGCAATAAGCAGCTATGCTTCCGTAAATTACACCGAGGACAACGCTAATTGCAGCTGCCGTAAACCCTACAGCGAGGCTGATGCGAGCTCCGTATAAAATACGAACAAAAATGTCACGCCCCATTTTATCCGTTCCACATGGATGCGAAAGGGAAGGACCCTGATTGCGGACAGAAAAATCTTGGCCGTCGTAAGTATAAGGGGAAAGCATCGGCCCGAAAATAGCTAATATAACTAGAATCACGAGAAATACCATGCCGGCCATCGCCAGGTGGTTGCGGGAAAGGCGATGCCATCCCTCCTGCCAGTAAGTTCGGCTTTGACGGGCAAGTTCTTCAGCATGTTTATCTTCTTCACTCAGTGGTGTAAATTGTGAGGGATCGAGTTCTGTCTGCTTAAGGTTGTTCATGTCACTTGCCTCCTACTAGTCGTATTTGATACGAGGATCAATTAAGACATATACGACGTCCACCATTATATTGGCAAAGGTAATGAGCACGCCAAAGTAGATTGTCATCCCCAGTAGCACCGAATAATCTCGGTTGTTTACGCTGTTTACGTACTCCCGGCCGATTCCGGGGATGGAATACAACCTTTCTATGACAAAGCCTCCTGTCAACAGTGCTGCGATCATTGGCCCCGTATATGTCACCACCGGTAGAATTGCATTTTTTAGGCCGTGACGAAGAATCACAACTATTTCCCGCACTCCCTTTGCCCGAGCTGTCCGAATATAGTCTTGGCGTAGCACATCTAACATAGATGAGCGAGTAAGACGAGTAATTGAGGCTATAGAGGCGAAGGAAAGCCCCGCTACCGGTAGCAAGTAGTGCCTCCAAGTAGACAGCCCATAGTTCGGAAGCAATTTAAGAATGCCGCAAAACAAATACATCAGTAAAACGGCAAACACAAAGGCTGGTATTGAAATACCTAGAGTTGCAATAACTATTGCAACTCTATCCAAAAGGCGACCGTGCCACATTGCCGCCACCATTCCTAGACTTACACCTACAACCACAGATACCAAAGCCGCTAATACGCCTACTTTTGCAGTTGCAGGAAACCCCCGACTAATAATCTCGTTAAC
>DAIOXA010000032.1:6009-10822 GCA_036758185.1 Bacillota bacterium | reverse complement strand
GCCCAAGGCCAATCCGTCTTTGCCCGGCTCTTCTCCCTGATCTACCTGGAGGATTTTGTCAGCCTCTACGCCGCCGCCGTCCGGGGCATCGACCCCACCCCGGTGGAGATCATCAACCTCTTTAAGAGGAAGATGGGCCAGTGATCCTCAGCATCTGCCTCAACTGTTCTCTGGACACCCGCTATACCGTGCCGGGCTTTACGACCGGGGGAATCCATAGCGCCCCGCCGCCTAGCATCACCGCCGGGGGCAAGGGCCTGAACCTGGCCCGGGTGGCGGCCCAGTTAGGGGTCCAGGTCACCGCCTTGGGCCTGGTGGGGAAAAGGGATCTGGACTTCTTTTCCCAGGCCATGGTAGCCCAAGGGGTAAGGCCTCACTTCACCCCCCTTGCAAATCCCAGTCGGCGCTGCCTGAACATAATTGACCCCGAGACCAATACCTCAACCGAAGTCCTGGAGCAAGGCTATCCCGTGGGGCAGCAACAGTTTCAGCGCATCTTGAACCTAGTTCAAGAATTGGCGCCCCAGGCTTCGGTCATCGCTGCCAGCGGTAGCGTCCCTCCGGGTCTTCCCGTGGATGTGTACGCCCAACTGGGGGAGCTGGCCCAGCGCCTGAACAGGCCCTTTGTCCTGGACGCCCGGGGCCGGCATTTTCAGGAAGGCCTCAGGGGCCGCCCCTTTGCCGTTAAACCCAACCGGGCCGAACTTATAACCTGGGCCGGGACTCCCCTGGAGACAGAGGCGGAGATCGCCGCCGCCCTGCAACGACTGAACCGGGCCGGGGTGGCCCTGGCCACGGTGAGCCTGGGGGAACAGGGCGCCATGGCCGCCGCGGAGGGCAAGATTTGGCAAGCCCGCCCGCCCCAAGTAAGTATTGCAAATCCCGTGGGCTCCGGGGATGCCTTCTGCGCCGGCCTCTGTGTGGCCCTAGGCCTAAGCTTAAACCTGCCCGAGACCCTGGCCATGGCTGTGGCCAGCGGCACTGCCAATGCCATGCACCCCGAGACCGGCCATATAGAAATGGATATCATGGAACAATTACTGCCCCAGATCAAAGTAAGCGCCCTGGGAGGTTAGAAAAATGCAATTTGGCGAAGCCCACCTCAGTTTTAGCTCCTCCGGCCAAAGGGAGACCTTGACCTTTTCCGGTTTGAACTGCGACCACCCCCGGGTCAAAATCAGCGCCGAAAGGAAGAACCTTCGCTACGGCGTAGCTCTGACCCTGACCCTCAGTAGCCCCTCCCCTGTACAGCTGGAGGAATTTGTCCTGGAAGCCCAGCTTAGGGAAGGAAATATGCTCAGCAACGGCTTCCAATCCTGGTCCCGGACCAAGCTCTATCGCCAGGACCAGTATGTTCCCCCCCTCTTCGCCCCAGCTCGGCCCCTTCTCACCCCCTACGGGGATTATTCCCTAGTCCGGCGCAGCGGTCGCAAGGGCCACTTTTTCTCCTGGTCCTGGACAGGCTTTACAGAGAAAGGCGCATGGCTCTTCCTGGGGTCGGTGGGGGAAGACATGGGCTATACCCTCTTTGAAGCGGATGGGCGCAGGAACAAGCTCTATATCCGCCGGGACTGCCAGGGCGAGACCGCCACAACCTACCCCCTGCTCCAGCTCTACTATGGTTGGGGTAGCGAAAAGGAAGTATGGGATGAGTATGCCTCCCTCCTCAACCAGCAGCGCACCATAGCCCGACGCTGCACCGGCTGGACCAGCTGGTACAACTACTATACTAAGATCGATGAGACAACAATCCTGGACAACCTCCAGGCCCTCTCGGCCTCCGGCCACCCCTTCCAGGTCTTCCAAGTTGACGATGGCTGGCAGGGGGCCATTGGCGACTGGCTGGACGTCAACGCAAAATTCCCTTCGGGGATGGGCAGTCTCGCCGGCGCCATTCGGGCCAAAAACCTCCGCCCCGGCCTCTGGCTGGCCCCCTTCGTCTGCGATGCCAAATCCCGGCTGTGGCGGGAGAATTATGACTGGGTGTTCAAGGATAAAAAGGGCCGCCCCGTCAAAGCCGGTTGGAACCCCGGCTGGAACGGCTGGTTCTACGCCCTGGACTTCTATGCCCCGGGCTTTCAAGCCTGGCTGGCAGAGGTCTTTGCCACCGTCCTGGGCAAATGGGGTTTTCAGATGGTGAAGCTGGACTTTCTCTATGCAGTAGCCCTGCGCCCCCACCATGGCCGCTGCCGGGGTCGGATTATGGCGGAGGCCATGGATTTCTTGCACCTGGTCTGCGCAGATAACCATATCCTGGGCTGCGGCGTGCCCCTGGCCCAGTCCATGGGCAGGGTGGACTACTGCCGTATCGGCGCCGATGTCGCCCCGTACTGGGAGGATAAATTCCTCCGCACCATCGGCTACCGGGAACGAGTCTCCACCCGCAACTCCCTGGCCAGCACCCTGCACCGACACATGCTGGATAAGCGTGTTTTTCGCAATGACCCCGATGTCTTCCTCCTCCGGGACGGAGTTCTCAAGGTCAACGAGAACAAGCTCAGCCCCATGGAGCGCTATACATTATTCTTCCTCAACAACCTCCTGGGCGGCCTGGTCTTCCTCTCCGACCACGTGGGTGAATACACGCCGGGACAGCAGGCATTACTGGCGGAGATGTTCCCCAATCTGGAGACGGAAATCACCCGCTTCAGCAGTCAGAAAGAGCTATACACCATCGAGTTTCAGGTGGAAGCACGGGAGTATGTAGCCCTGGTAAATTTGAGTCCGAAACCCGCCCCCCTCAGCCTGCCCCCAGGCCAGTGGTTCCATCCCCAGCTTTTTGTGTATTCTGGTGAGTTGGATCTGGAACCCCACCAAACCCTCTGCCTGGCTAAGGTAAGCCCTCAACCCCAACCCTACATCCTGGGAAGTAGCGGCCACATCTACCCCGGCGCCCAGGTAAACCAGCCAGTGGGGACGGTTCTCAGTGGCTGGTATTTGACCCTGAAACCCCACGCCGCCTCCCACTCCCAGGTCTGGCTTGGCCTGCCGACGGGCATGACGGAGATTCAGGTCAACGGTCAGACCTTCCCCGCCCAAGAAAAAGACGGCATCCCCTTCGTCATCATCTAGCGCGACATCAAGGACGTGGCGTCTCGAGAATAAGAAGTATTTCAGGAATGAACCTTGTCAGCGTAGCTGTGCCATAGTTAGGTCCGTCCCCAAGTTAGGAGGTTATAACATGACCCTCGTAAAACCCCGCATGTCCACCCGCAATATAATCACCCTGGCCATCCTGGTGCTAATCTCGGTTTTTCTCTATGCCGACATGAACGCCATCACCCCGGTGGTCACCAACATCATGGCGGAATACGGCATCACCGAAGGCGACATCGGCCTCGTCGGCTCGGCCTTCACCTTGATTGGCGCCGCCGTCAGCATCATCTTTGGACTCCTTGCCGACCGCACGTCCCGCAAGTGGCTACTAGCCTTTGTCGTCCTGGTGGGGGAGATTCCCTGCTTCCTCACCGGTATCGAATACTTCACACAGACCTATGAGCAGCTCCTGCTTCTGCGGATTCTCACCGGCCTGGGTGTAGGCGGTATCTTTCCCATCACCTTCTCCCTCATCGGCGATTACTTTGACGCCCATTACCGCCCCATGGCCGCGGCCTTTGTGGGGGCGGCCTGGGGCATCGGCGAAATGGCCGGTGGCATCATGGCGGGCTTCCTTGCGGGACCATTTGGCTGGCGCCTGCCCTTCATCGTCGCCGCCGCCCCCAACTTCATCCTAGTTCCCCTCTTTCTCATCATAGCCCAAGAACCGGCCCGGGGCGCTCAGGAGGCCCAAGTCCAGGAACTCATGGCCCAGGGCATCGAGTACAAGGAAAAAATCCGCTTGGCCGACCTCAAGTATGTCCTCACCAATAAGACCAATATTCTGGGCTACCTCCAGGGCATCCCCGGCTCACTGCCCTGGCAAGGAAATGGGTACAATGATCTTCACCCTCTTCGGCGTTGGTGCCACCATCGGCGGCATCCTGGGGGGCTGGCTGGGCCAGCGGGTCTATAAGAAAGACCCCCGCTACATGCCCCTCTTGGCCGGCGCCACCGTCCTGGCCGGTATCGTCCCCACCATGTTCCTCCTGAATATCTCCTGGCCCACCGACCCGGGTCTGGTGGACTGGCTTGCGCCCGTGGCCTTTGCCATCTTCGCCGGGGCCCTGATCACTGTAGCGGGACCCAATATCAAGTCCATCCTACTCAATGTCAACCCGCCAGAACACCGGGGCACCGTCTTTGCCCTGCACAATATCTTTGACTGCATCGGTAAGGGCCTGGGTCCCCTCATCGGTGGCCTCCTCATCATCCGCATGGGTTACACCTTTACCGTGTATTTTTCCGCCCTGATGTGGATTCCCTGTGGCATCCTCTACCTAGCCATCTACTGGACCATCAGGAAGGACATTGCGTATGTCAACCGCTACCTGGACGAAAAAACGGCCAAATTGGCCGGCTGAGGTGATGAATATGAAAGGATTTGAACTGGGAAAGGATTTCCTCCTGGGTACCGCCACCGCCGCCCTCCAGATTGAAGGAGGGGACCGGACCAACAACTGGTACCGCTGGTGCGAGATGGAAGGAAAGATCAAGGACGGCAGCCATTGCCTCCGGGCCAACGACCACTATAACCGAGTGGAGGAAGACATCTCCTTAATGAAGGAGATGCATAACGACACCTACCGCCTGGGGTTGGAGTGGAGCCGGATTGAGCCTGAACCGGGCCAGTGGAGCCAGGAGGGCCTGGACCATTACCGCCGGGAGCTTGAGCTGCTCTTGGCAGCCGGCATCACCCCCCTGGTCACCCTGCACC
>DAIOXA010000032.1:4620-5950 GCA_036758185.1 Bacillota bacterium | reverse complement strand
GACTTGGTCCAGGACTGGATTACTATAAATGAGCCCAATGTCTACGCCATGGGCTGCTACCTCACCGGGGAATGGCCCCCGGGCAAGAAGAGTATTCCCAGCTACTTTCGGGTGCTCCGCCACATGGTCCTGGGCCACATCCTGGCTTATAAGGAAATCCACAGCCTCCGCGAAGCCCGGGGCTTTCCCGGGGAAACCCGGGTGGGAGTGGCCAACCACATCCGGGTCTTTGACCCCGAGGACAACAATAGAGCTCGCCGAGCCGCCCGCCGCCTGGACTACCTCTTTCATACCATAGTGGTCCAGGGCATGGTGGAGGGGAAAATATCCTTGCCAATAGGCAGGGGCAGCTATCCCCTGGGCAAGGGGTTCTATATGGACTTCTTTGGCCTCAACTACTACTCCCGGGATATCGTCGCCTTCTCCCTCAAGGACCCCGGCCTGCTCTTTGCCCAGCTAAGGACCGACACCAAACTCCCTAAGAATGACCTGGGCTGGGACATCTACCCCGAGGGCCTCTACCAGATCTGCAAGGAGTACCACGCCAAATACCAGGTGCCCATCTACATCACCGAGAACGGCATCTGCGATGCCGATGATGACCAGCGTCCTCTATTTATCTACGACCATCTGGCCCAGGTGGCCAGGCTCCGCTCTGAGGGCATCCCGGTAGAGCGCTATTACCACTGGACCCTGATGGACAATTTTGAATGGGCGGAAGGGGAAAGCGCCCCCTTTGGCCTCATCCACTGCGACTTCGAAACCCAACAGCGCACCATCCGCCGGAGCGGCGAGTTTTACGGGGAAATCTGCAAGGAAAAGGCCGTAACCCCGGCAATTGCGAAGAAATATCTCTAAGAAGAAGCCCCCACCCGGTTTGGGAGCTGGATGCTCTAGCAATGGCCTATGTTGGTAACCCGTTGCATTTCCGGGCTGGAATACTTACCATGGCGGATATGGTATCATAAGCCTATTCTAGTTAGCTAGGAGGTGGACTGATGCAAAAGAATAAAGCCTTGGTCATCGGGGCCAATTACTATATCGGACTTAGCGCCATCCGCTGTCTAGGCAACATGGGTGTTCATGTGGCCGTGGTGGATTATTCCCAGGCAAAGGCCTATGCCTTTAGGTCACGCTGGTGCAAGGAACAACTCCTGGCCCCCTATTACCGAGAGCACCCCCGGGCTTTCCTGGACTATCTCTTGGATTATGGCAGCCGCCAGGAACATAAACCCATGCTAGTCCCCACCGCCGATGCCTATGCAGAAATCCTGGACAAGCACTATGATGAGCTTAAAGATTTTTTTCTACTGCCCAATCCCCACCAGGG
>DAIOXA010000032.1:672-4610 GCA_036758185.1 Bacillota bacterium | reverse complement strand
GCTTCTATTCCCAGCTCTTGGATAAAAACCAACTCCACCAGCTGGGCAGCCGCCACGGCATGCCGGTGCCGGAGTCGCTGGCGGTGGATCAAATCCACCGGGTGGAGCAGGAAATCGGCTATCCCTGTCTGCTAAAACCCACAAGCTCCCCGGACTTTGTCCGCATCTTCCGGGTCAAGGTCTTGGTTGCCGAGAACAGGACCCAGTTGGAGGAGGCCATCGCCCAGGCCCAAAGCCATGGCCTGGACACAATAATCCAGCGCATAATCCCCGGCTTTGACGATCACATGCACACCTACGATGCCTATGTCGACACCCAGGGGCGGGTCAGCCATTGGACCACCTGCCGCAAGCAGCGCCAATATCCCATTAACTTTGGGGCCTCGGTCTTTACCCAACAGAAATACATTTCCCGCCTCCATGAGCTGGGGGCAGAGTTCTTCCGACGCATCGGCTACCGAGGATTTGGCGAAATCGAGTTTAAGTACGATGAGGTGCAGGATAAGTACTACATGATCGAGATCAATGCCCGCCTCAGCAACCTCAACGCCCTCCTCAATCGGGCCGGACTCAACTTTCCTTATATAATGTACCGGGACCTTACCGGCAACCCCCTGCCGCCCAAGGCCGTCACCGAGGATACGGGGCTGCACTTCTGGTCGGCCTTAGAAGACGCCTTTGCCGTCAGGGATTACCTGCGCCAGGGCCAGCTTAAGCCCGGACAGGTCGCCAAATCCCTGCTAGCGAAAAAAGTCCCATCAATCTGGGACTGGCGGGACCCCCTGCCCGGCCTCAGCTACGGCAAACAGCTGCTGGGCAAAGCCAACAGGAAAATCCTCCGGCGATAGAAGCATAGAGATTTATTAACCAGCTTGCGGGGACTGCCCCACTGGCTAGTTTCCTATTATTTTTGGTCTTCTCGCCTATCTGCCTGACGATAAGCAGCCTGTCCCTGAACTGATATAACTACAATTCTCATAATACGCTCCTGCCTCACTAAAAGGTAAGACGACTCGGAGACTAACCTTTTTCAGTTTTTTTTAGGTAGCCTGACAGCAAGTAGACTGTCCGCGGCATGCCACAACAAATGGTCTTTCCGCGCCGCGGCAAACTTGCCATTTTCCGATTCAAGGAATATAATTGCATTCCATCCCGAGTGTGTTTGGGCGCAAACACACTCTAATTGCGTTTGGAAAGGCGGTGGATAAATGATTACCCTTGAGGGAATCAACAAGTCCTTTAAGGTGGCTCGGCGCAAATCTGGATTTGGACCAGCAGTGCGGGCGCTCTTTTCCCGGGAGTACGAAATAGTCCATGCCCTCAGGGATGTAAGCTTTAGCATCGATGATGGTGAAATGGTGGGCTATATCGGCCCCAATGGTGCCGGCAAAAGCACCACCATCAAGATTATGTGTGGCATCCTCACCCCCGACAGCGGCCAATGTGACATTGATGGGCGCACACCCTGGCGAGAGCGGCTAGACCATGTCCGGGGCATCGGGGTGGTCTTCGGCCAGCGCAGCCAGCTCTGGTGGGATGTCCCGGTCTGTGACAGCTTTGACCTCATCAGGGATATCTACAAGGTGGATGAACGGCAATACCAACGCAATCTCGAGGAGTTGGTTACCCTACTGGATTTAGCGGAAATATTACAAACCCCCACCCGCAACCTCAGCCTGGGCCAGCGCATGCGCTGTGAGATCGCAGCCTCCTTACTCCACAACCCCAGAATCTTATTTCTGGACGAGCCCACCATGGGTCTGGATGCCGTTTCTAAAATAGCAGTGCGCCAGTTTATTAAGAAGCTCAATGCCCAGCGGGGCACCACCGTCATCCTCACCACCCATGACATGCAGGATATCGAGGCCCTGACAGAACGCATCCTCCTCATCGGCAAGGGCAGAATTCTCCTGGACGGCAGCCTGGAAGAACTAAAAAAGCGCTCTTCCCAGAAGAAGACCATCATCTTTGAATATACCGGCGCAGCTCCTACCCTGGGGGAAGGGATTACGGCGGTGGAGGAGCGTCCGGGCCGACTGGTGATGGACCTTGAACCCGGTGTCGCTTCAGTCTCGGGAACAATTGCCCATATCGCCGCCCAGGTGGAAGTAATAGATATCTCGGTTTCCGGCATCAGCGCCGAAGAGATGGTGGCGGGATTGTACAGGGAGTACCACATATGATGACCTACCTGGCTTTCTTCCGCATCCGCTTTTCCAACAGCCTTCAATACCGCGCCGCCGCCCTGGCGGGCATGGCTACTCAGTTTGCTTGGGGCTTTATGGAGATCCTGGCCTTTGCCGCTTTTTACAGAGCAGACCCCGCCGCCTTTCCCATGGAGTTTTCCCAGACTGTCACGTACATCTGGATGCAACAGGCCTTCTTGGCCCTCTTTATGCTCTGGTTCTTTGAAATGGAGATCTTTAATTCCATTACCAGCGGTGGCATTGCCTATGAGCTGGCCCGTCCCGTGGACCTGTATGGGCGCTGGTTCTGTCAAACTGCCGCCAACCGCCTAGCAAAAGCTGCCCTACGCTGTATACCTATATTAATTATTGCCCTACTGGTGCCGGAACCCTTTAGGATGTCCCTCCCCCAGAATGTCGGCCACTTCTTGTTGTTCCTAGTCTCGGCGGCGTTAAGCCTAGGCGTCGTGGTGTCCTTTTCCATGCTGATCTATATATCTACCTTTTACACCCTTTCTCCCATGGGTCCGCGCATTATTTCTGCGGTGCTGGGCGACTTTATGGCCGGGGCAATCATCCCGCTGCCCTTTTTCCCAGAACCCTTTCGAGGCATTGCCGAGGTCCTGCCCTTTGCCGCCATGCAGAATATGCCCCTGCGCATATACAGCGGCAATATCGCCGGACCCGATGCCCTCTGGGGAATCGGCCTACAAGTATTCTGGCTGGGAATGCTGGTCCTCTTCGGAAGATTACTGATGAAAAATGCCCTGGGCAAAGTCGTGGTGCAGGGGGGATAACATGGGATTGTACTTAAAGTTTGTCCTGATGCATTTACAGAGCCAGATGCAATATAAGATCTCCTTCTTGCTTACGACCCTGGGCCAGTTCTTGGTTTCCTTTACAGCCCTTTTGGGGGTATGGTTTATGTTTACCCGTTTCAATGAGGTAGAGGGCTTTAGCTTTCCCCAGGTGCTATTATGCTTTGCCACTACGCTGATGGCCTTTTCCCTGGCCGAGCTCTTTGGCCGGGGCTTTGACCGGTTCCCTCGGATTATCAGCAATGGCGAGTTTGACCGTATACTGGTGCGGCCCCGACAGGTGGTGCCCCAGGTGCTGGCGGCGGAAATTGACTTTTCCCGCCTGGGCCGCCTGCTTCAGGCGGTACTGGTCTTTATTTACGCCATCCCCGCCAGCGGCATCACCTGGACCATGGACAGAGTCGCCACCCTCAGTCTGATGGTCATCTGCGGCACCATCGTCTTTTTCTGCCTGTTTCTTATCTATGCCGCTATTTCCTTCTTCACCATTGAAGGACTGGAATTCATGAACATCCTCACCGATGGTGGCCGGGAATTTGGCCGCTACCCCTTCTCGGTATACGGCAACGAGGTGCTGCGCTTCTTAACCTACATCGTCCCCCTGGCCTTGATTCAGTACTACCCCCTCCTCTACCTCTTGGACCGGGAGACGAGTATCCTCTACATGCTGATGCCCTTACTTGCCTTGCCCTTCGCCATCCCTGCCTACGCCTTCTGGCGCTATGGTCTCAGCAATTACAAATCCACAGGGTCGTAAAAACCAGCCAGCGGGCTGCCAAGAGTCCATTAGTCGGACAAGCGGCAAAGTCCCCACTGGCTGGTATTTATTCCGCCAATATCTCGACGTTGGCTCGGGGAACGGTGACTCGCTGGCCGGTGTCCAACTGAACTTCCAACACCCTGACCTTGGCCTCACTTTCAATCTTCTGGAGCT
>DAIOXA010000032.1:0-662 GCA_036758185.1 Bacillota bacterium | reverse complement strand
ACGGGGAGTTTGCTTACTGCCCCCAGGTGCCCGAACCAGGGGGTGCGGATTACCCGGACCCGGGTGCCGATTTCCAGTCCCGTTGCGGCTACCTCTTGTTGAACCACGGTACCGCCGGGCCAGGCCACAACGACTTCGGGGCGCAGCACGCCGGCCCGGATCTGGGTGGTGCCATTGATGGATGCCGTCTCTCCCGCTAATCTTTGCAGAAGGGCAAAGGTCTTTTCTGCCATGGGGATATTTCCAAAGCCCTCGGTGACCACCAGGGACAGGGGGATGTCTTCATGACCGGTGATGGCCACGCCAATCTCGTAGCCCAGGTAGTCATGGATGTCCTGATCCAGGACACCGCCGCAGACTAGGCCCACCACTCCCACTCGTCCAGCCCGCTTTAGGGCATCGGCGGTGACCAAGGATCCGCCCACCAAGATGCGCCCCCTGTCGCCATCCAAGATCTGCCGAGCCGTAAGGGTGTCGGTGGGTTTTTTTACTGCCACCCGCAATTTGCCGCAGCCCTCGCCGCCGATGCCAAAGATGCCCTGCACCAGGGCAGCAGGGGTCTCCACCACCACCCCTTCACCGGGCAGGACTTCAGTGACAGTCCCCGAGATATACGCCGCCACCGCCACCGGCACCGCCGGTTCCCGAATGGTGACTTGGCC
>DAIOXA010000031.1:9884-10874 GCA_036758185.1 Bacillota bacterium | reverse complement strand
ACCTGGTCGTCGTCCCGATGACATCCGGCAATAGAGTCTAGAGACGCCATACAGCGGCGGCGAAAGTTGGCATAATTCTCGCCGCCGGGGGGTGGGCCGGAGACTAGGGGGTTGGCCCGCCATTTATGCATCAGCTCTGGCCAGATCTCCTGGATCTCTGCCCAGGTCTTACCCGACCACTGGCCTACATTTATTTCCTCCAGGTCGTCGACAATATGTACAGCCAAGCCATGTTCCGCTGCCACGGCCCGGGCGGTGTCTAGGGCCCGGCTCAGGGGACTGGAATAGATGGCATCCAGGTGCTTGTCCGCCAGCGCGGCGGCAAGTTGACGGGCCTGGGTCCGTCCAAGATCGCTAAGGGGAATATCTGCAGAACCCTGAAACCGGTCCTCCCGATTCCACAGCGTCTCGCCATGCCTAATTAGGAGTAAAATGGCCACTAAAGGTCCTCCTCATACTTATGCTGCAGCTTAAGGCGCCGTTGATGCCAAGCCAACCCTAACTCCACCAATCTGTCCACTAGGCGGGGGCCATCCAAGCCGCTCTCGGCCCAGAGCTTGGGATACATGCTGATGACGGTAAAGCCTGGCATGGTGTTTATTTCATTCAGAAGGATTTTGCCGTCTTCGGTAACAAACAAATCTACCCGGGCCAGGCCTACAGCATCCACCGCCTTAAAGGCCTCCACCGCCAGCTCTTGAGCCCGCGTAACTAAAGCAGCATCCAGCTGGGCGGGGATGATGAGGCGGGAGTTTTCGTCGATGTACTTGGCTTTGTAGTCATAGAACTCGGCAGCGGGGATGATTTCCCCCGGCACCGAAGCCCGGGGCTCCTCATTGCCCAGGACGCTGACCTCTACTTCCCGGCCGACTATGGCCGCCTCGACGATGATCTTATAATCATATTTTAGGGCCCCCTCTACTGCCGCCACCAATTCTCTATCGTCGCGAGCCTTGGAAATACCCACACTGGAACCCAAATTGGCCGGCT
>DAIOXA010000031.1:0-9874 GCA_036758185.1 Bacillota bacterium | reverse complement strand
AAAGACGGGAAAGCCCAAGCGGGAACTGATTCGCTCTAGGATGCCCCGCCGCCCTTGCTGCCATTCCCAGTCGGCAAAGGAGATGTACGACCCCACCGGCAAATTGCGTACCCGAAAGGCCGCCTTCATCTGGACTTTATCCATACCTAAAGCTGAACCGAGGATGCCGGCACCCACATAGGGAATCCCCGCCAGTTCCAGGGCCCCCTGAATCGTCCCATCCTCGCCGAAGGGACCGTGGAGCACAGGAAAGACGATATCGACGTCTTGAGGATTGCCGCAACATATGAAACCCCGACCGTGAAAGTCCAAATCCAGGTGGACAGAACAGGCCTGATCTAAATCCCGCCCTTCCCGGAGCATGCTGAGGATATCCGGATGCTGCAGCCAGCGCCCTTCGTTGGTTAGACCTATGGGCACCACGGTATGACCGGCAGCCTCTAAGGATTCAATTATATACCGGGCCGAGTGCAGGGAAACCTGATGCTCCCCCGACCGCCCTCCCATTAATACAGCAACCTTCACAAAAGACA
Organism: Bacillota bacterium; assembly: GCA_036758185.1. Classification (GTDB taxonomy): domain Bacteria; phylum Bacillota; class Proteinivoracia; order UBA4975; family UBA4975; genus DAIOXA01. The sequence continues at coordinate 9,341 of DAIOXA010000031.1, read as the reverse complement.
CCTCTTTAATAGTTATGGGCCACATCATAATAAGTACGATGCCGGAAGTCAGAATCCTGAAGTCGGATAAGGCCAACCCCAAACTCTGCTCCGACTTCGGACTTCCGGCCTCTGACATCCTGGATTACCCTATACTGTCACACCATTATTATATTACTCCATTGCCCTTTGTTTACCCTTCCTGGATGCCAATTCTGCGCCAATAATTCCCGCCATAATTAATATACTGCCCAGCATCGCCGCAGGTGGCAACCTTTCTCCCAAGAGCAACATGGCAAAAAAGGCTGCAAACACTGGTTCCAGGGTAAAGACCAACGCCGCCCGCTCGGGGCTTACCATCTTCTGGCCCCAGGTCTGAGCCGCCAAGGTAAAGACGGTGGCAACTATGGCCAAGTATAATAGGCTTGTCCACACCTGCCCAGTAAAGGGCACAGGTTTCTCTAATAACAAAGTGGCAATCCAACAGCACGCAGCTGTAAAAGCAACCTGGACCAAAGTCAGCATCAACACCCGGCAGTGAGGGGCGAACCTACCAATGTTCAGTATATTGATGGCGAAAACTACTGCGCAGGTAATTAGAAGCGCATCGCCTAAAGTCAAGGCAATGCCCTGGGCAAAGTCCAGGCTGAGCAGGGCCAGCCCTGCGGCAGCCACTCCGGCAAATATGTACACTCCCCAATGGGGGCGACGCTTATAAAAGGCAGCTCCCAATAAAGGCACCAAGATGACAGCCAGCCCAGTGATGAATCCGGCTTTGGCAGCGGAGGAATAGACCATGCCCACCGTCTGGGTTATGTAACCCACAGCCGTAGAGGCTCCAACCACCAATCCCCCCATCAGTTCATCCCGAGTAATGGTGGGCAGTTGCCTAATGGTTAGGAGCAAGAGACCTGCCGCAGCAAGAGAAAACCGCCAGGCCAGGAAATACAGGGGCGGGACAGAGTCCAGGGAAGACTTAGTTACGGTAAAGGTTGTGCCCCAGATTAGCGTTACTAGTAATAATACTGCGTACCCCAGCCATGTTTTTTGCCGCATGCTGCACCTCTGATAAAGATATTTTACTAAACCCGCTTCTGTAGTGATTATAGCATATCGAGCGTGAACTACCCACCACTAACGGCCTTAGCCTCAAAATGGGGGCTTCCTAGCTAATAGCGAACCAAGAATTTCTTCCAGCGAAGAATGGTATTTATGTTTCTACCTAGCGACTAGGCAACCCAAAATTCGCTTAGGGGGCCCACCCATCCTCAGATAGGGAATACCATCATAGCTCTTACGCAGATATACCTTTAGGGTCAGCCTCATTCTCTCAACTCCCCCAGATATATTTTATCAAATATTGAGGGGGGAGGGGGACGGATGTTTGCGTGGGAAGGGGGGAAGATGCCTAGTGTCATTGATCAGTACAATTTTCCGCAAAGACATGTATACGCCCCGGCACCGTCAAAACACCAGTGTGGCACGCTAAATTTTCACCCTACCCTTCCTACTTTTGCAGGGAATCTGCCCCTGGGAGACGAATTTAATACCAGATGCCCAGCGGAGGTGATAGCATGGCTAAAATGGTCCCTTCCCAGTACAGGCCCGAAACCACAAGTTTCGGTGAGCAACAGATCTTTCAAGCTATGGAAAAACTCCCCAATACCTATACCGTCTTTCATTCCCTGGCCCTCAATAGCCACACGGGCAAGCTCTTCGCCGAGGTCGACTTCGTCCTCCTCTGCCCCCAGGGTGTTCTCTGCCTAGAAGTCAAGGGCGGCAGTGTCAAGTGCCATGAGCGCCGGTGGTATTCGTACGGAGAAGGGGAATCCCGTCCCATTCAGAACCCCTTCACCCAGGCTCAGACCGCCACCATGGCTCTGCATAGTGAGATTAAGGACTACTTTCGCACCAACCGCAATATTGTAAACGCCTGCTTCGCCTCGGGAGTGGCCTTCCCCGACATCGCCTTTAGTGAGCGAGGGCCAGAGATCCGCCCTGAGATTGTCTATGATAGGAATACCGGCGACCTTACGACCTACATAGAAAAAGTCTTTGCCTTTTGGAATGATGAGTTCCGTCAGCGCAATAACCACGAGCTAATGGGCCTATCGGGTCATGCCCGCAGCCAGCTTGAACGCTACTTGTACAATGACTTTGACATAGTCTATACTGTTGGCACCAAGGTCCATCAGGTAGAACAGGAAACAATCCGCATCACCGAAAGCCAAAAACGGGTACTGAACTACGTTGCTCAAAACTCCCGCATCCTCATGACCGGCGGTGCCGGCACCGGCAAGACCATCCTCAGCCTAGAGCACGCCCGGCGTCTGGCACGAAAGGGCGCGCGGGTGCTCTTCCTCTGCTACAACCACAACCTCTCCTTTCATCTACAGCATCGGGTCAGGGTACAGGACCCTGTGGTGGCCGATGCCACCCTCCAGGTCTATGCCATATATAAGTACCTAATCCAAATCTTAGCTGACAATCTGCACCTGCCTCCCCAACCCCCGGAATCCGAAAGGGAAACCTACAGCAAATACTGGCAGCAAGATATCCCTCGGGCCTTCCTGCAATTAGCCGAGGCTAACTTGCATCAGCAGTTTGATGCATTGGTCATCGATGAGGGCCAGGATCTCCTCAACCCCCTACTCCTTCAGTGTCTGGACAAACTGGTAAAGGGAGGCCTAAGACAAGGGAACTGGCTGGCGGCTCTGGATCCCTTACAAAATATCTACAGGACCCAGTTGGAAGCAGGGCTAGAGCAATTAAACCAGGCAAACCCCGCGGCCCTGACCCTTGAGGACAATTATCGCAACACCCGGGAGATAATCGAATATACCATCACTAGCACCGGTATTGACCCTCAGGTCAATACCCTAATCCAAGTTCAAGGCCTGGAGATTCGGGAGGACTATTACCAAGATACCCAGGACCAGCGAATTAAGCTGGTCAAAGTTCTAGAAAAGCTGAAAAAGAATCAGGTCCCCCCCGCAGATATCTGCATTGTCTCCCTGACCAGCTATGAAAAGTCTGTCCTCCAAGGTGCTCCCCGGGCGGGGAAATTCCCTGTCCAGCACCTGGCGGATCTGTATCCCGAAGAGTGGGACCCGGATAAAGTTAAGTTCAGCTCCGTCCACCGCTTTAAAGGCCTGGAATCTCCCGTTGTCATCCTTACCGACGTAATAGAAACCAACGGCGATTATGCAACCCGCTGTTACACCGCCATGACCCGGGCCAAGGCTTTGCTGTGGGTGCTAAAACGGGCCAATTAGCTGTGGCACCGGTAAAGACCCAGTGAGACAAGCAACCTTTCGGTCGCCTGTCTCACTTAAATATAGTTGCCCGGCAATCCCCGGACCTTACCCTCCGTTTACTTGTTTACAGCAGCTCCCCGTACTTTCTAATATAGATGTTCTTTAGCAACTGGGCCAAGGCCATGTAAAGGGCCACGGTCAGGGCCAACCAAGCAAAGTAGACTGGTGGAAGTGCAGCCAATCCTAGTTTGGCACCAAAGGCGGTGAAGGGAATAAGGGTTAGCGCGACAATACCAGTAAAGGTCAGGAGCACCACAGGAGCAGAAGCTCGACTTTGGATAAAGGGCACCTTGGGGGTGCGAATCATGTGGATTACCAAGGTCTGGGACCACATGGACTCAACAAACCAGCCTGCTTGGAAGACCGCAATAAAGTAAGACTGTATTGCGGGATCCTTTAATTGGCTGTACAACTGGCCGCCAACCATGGAAGGGGCGATAACGAAGTACATTAGTAAAAAGGTTGTGATGTCAAAGATAGAGCTGGTGGGCCCAATCCAGAGCATAAAGCTGGCGATGGATGAGGCTTCCCACTTTCTGGGTACCCGCAGGAATTCCTCATCTACATTGTCCCAGGGAATAGCGATGCACGAAATATCATAAATTAAATTTAGCAATACCAGGTGAATCGCGGCCATGGGCAAGAAAGGCAAAAAAGCGCTGGCAATCAACACCGAGAAGACGTTGCCGAAGTTTGAGCTGGCCGTCATCTTGATGTACTTTATCATGTTACCATAAGTTTTACGACCCTCTATTATACCTGCTTCCAGCACCGTGAGGTCCTTTTCCAGAAGAATAACATCAGCCGACTCTTTAGCAATATCCACTGCATTATTTACAGAAATCCCCACATCGGAAACCAGCATGGCAGCTGCGTCATTGATCCCATCGCCCAAGTACCCAACGGAGTGACCGTTCTCTCTTAGGGCAGTTACAACCCGAGCCTTTTGCTGGGGGGAGAGCTTAGAAAAGACTGTGGTTGCTTCCACGGCTTTGGACAGCTCAGCATCCGTCATTCGCTCTACATCAGTACCCATCAAAAGGTTTTCCACAGGCAAGCCCACTTGCTGGCAAATTGCCCGGGTAACCCGCTCATTATCCCCTGTGAGCACCTTTACCTCGACCCCATAATCGTGTAAACCCTTGATGGCCTCGGCTGTCGTCTCCTTGGGGGGGTCTAGGAAGGCCAAATAGCCGATTAGCACCATATCCCTCTCATCTCGGACAGAAAACTCACCTACCGGAGATGGATTAGTCTTTTGGGCTACAGCAATTACACGCATCCCCTGGTCGTTCAGGCGCCCAACAGTACTAACAATATCCTCTACGATTTCCGCGGTTAGAATCCCCACTGTCCCGCGGTACTCCACATGGGAACAGATAGACAAGATCTCCTCAACAGCACCTTTGGTGACCATTTGAGTCTTGGCGTTCTTGTCTGCCACTACCACACTCATACGCCTACGATCAAAGTCAAAAGGGATTTCATCCACTTTGCAATAGAACTCTGTAAGACCCTGCAACGTGGGATCGGTAGCGCTATACTCTTTAGTCCTTTCGAGGATAGCAACATCAATAAGGTTTTTTAAGCCTGTTTGAAAATAGCTGTTCAAAAAACCGTGCCTCAGTACCCGCGTACTCGGTTGCCCATGGACATCCAAGTAATATTCCAAAGCCACCCGGTCCTGGGTCAGGGTGCCAGTCTTGTCGGTGCAAAGAATATCCACCGAGCCCAGGTTCTGTATGGCGTTGAGGCTCTTGATGATTGTCTTTTTCTTGGACATTGTCACCGCGCCCCTAGCCAGGCTAGCGGTGATAATCATCGGCAACATTTCCGGGGTCAAACCCACGGCCACAGAGATAGCAAATAGGGACGCCTCGATCCAGTTGCACCGGAACCATAGCCAACATGAACTTAATCAAAACCCAAGAGACTGAACTAACTCCCTTTTCAAAACTGGTTTGCACATCAACATCCACAATATCCTGGGCCATGTCGCCAAAGACGGTGTCGTTGCCGGTAGCAACGACTACACCTATCGCAGTCCCGCTCACAACATTAGTGCCCATGAAGGTTAGGTTGGTAATATCCGTTAGGGCCCGGTCCTGTAAGTTTAAGACTGGGGCACTCAATTTTTCTACTGGTTCGCTTTCTCCGGTAAGGGCCGACTGGCTGACGAAAAGGTCTTTCGCCCTGAGAACCCGTAAATCCGCTGGTACCATATCGCCGGCGGCCAAATGGATCAGGTCTCCAACAACCACCTCATCAAGATCGATCTCAGTCTTTCCCGGACCGTCCCGCTCTACAGCAGTGGTAACCTTAATCATCTCCTGCAAACGTGCGGCTGCATTACCTGACCGTGTCTCTTGGATGAATTGCAACAATCCGCTAACCATGACAAGGACCATAATGATGATGACCGTTATGGGATCCTTTTCACCTGCTTGCGCCAGATGAACATCGGTGACATAGGACACTACTGCCAGGGCAATCAAGATGATTGTAAAAGGGTTTACAAAGGCGGCAATGAGTTTTTTAAATAGGGAGTCCCGTCTTCCCCTTGTTACTACATTATCCCCAAAGGACTCACGGTTGGCTTGTACCGCCTCTTTTGTAAGCCCCTGGGCAGAGGCATTCAGGGTTACTAAGGCCGCCTCATGGCCTAGTCTTGCTACGGTGTGCAAGCGCATAGCAACCTCTTCTCTTTCAGCTAGGCGGCTGGCCCGGGTGCGATTAAAGTTTTTTGCTTTTGTCATTGTCTAACTCTCCCCACGTAAAGTTTATGCAGGGAAGCACCTCGGCGGAGGAACCGGATCCTGCGCAGAAGTACTTCGCCTGTGCCGTTTACCTTTGCTTCGACAACCGCTACTATCGCAACAACCCATTCTCCCCACCTCACTTTGCTGTAAAATAAACCACGCCCACATTACTAAGCCGCCACTAAAAAAATACAGTAATTGGCGACCCCACCGTTTGAGCTTTAGCACCATAGGACGGTGAAATTGCATTAGGCCATGCCTTGGGTTCGACATGGCCTGCTAACCAGCTCATGGTGTCTCCACCACTCCGCGGCAGCAATCCATATTCCTATGGTAGCCTTACCTACCGGGTATTTAATTCACTCTCACTATACCCTTGTTTCTAATCCTTGTCAAATGAGACCGGCGCATTAACACAATCCGCGTAGGGGCCAGAAAATGAGGTTTTTCTGCTACTTGTCAAAGGCCGCTTCCTTAAGTTCCGCAACCGTGAACTCAGCCAGTAACCGGATCTCGTCAAAGCAGTAACCATCATAGTTCTTAAGGTTATAGGATCCAGCTTGTTTAATCAGACGGGTTTTACATGTAACCTCCCGGAAGGCTATTTTCTGCTCTAGAATTTTAAGCAGGTATTCTCCCTTCTCTTGTAATTAATCATGACGTATTCCCACAGTAAACTGGGAAACACGTCATGATTAATGCATTGCAGTAGCCCTATCATTGGCACTTTATTAATCGCTAAAGTTGCGGAGGAATATTGCATCATCCAGTTTAAAATTTCCCGCGCCCACGATAACCCAGATCATGCTCGGGTCTATTGAATAGCCTTCTTCGTCAAGGTTCTCACTGGGGAGACTGTATTCAAGGAAATCGATATCCTTTGCCATCATTACCATCTCGGAGGGGGTGGAGTTCTTGCGGCGAAGCAAGTTTCCCTCTTCCACCATAATGGTCCAGTATGTGTCATCCCTTACACGGCAGTAGATTAATTTATCCCCATCCCGCTGAATATCGGTGGCCCCGGCGAGTTCCTGACGAAGCATTGTCAGTGCCCGCTCAACTGCTTGGCCATTCCAAGCGGAGCGCCGGGTTATGGTAGCACTCTTAGCCGTACTGAGCATGAAAGAAGCCAGGACGCTCATTATAATGAGAAGAATAAGCATCGCAGCCAAGAGTTCAATTAGGGTCAGCCCCCTGCGGTCAAGCTTCACATTACCACCCCCAAAGCATTAAGGATAAATTTACATACCCTTGAATAATCCAGGCTCCAAAAAACATTGCACATAGCGAACCAAATGCAAGAAAAGGACCGAAGGGAATCCGGGTTTTGCCGGCAGCTCTCCTAAATATCAGTACAGAAATTGCTATTATCCCTCCGCTAAAAAAAGCCAGGAATAGAGCCACCAGTCCCAGACGCCAGCCCAAAGCTAGGCCAATAGCCAAGGACAGTTTAATATCTCCACCGCCCATGCCACCATGACTGGCTAGAGCAATTAAATACAGGATACCAAAGAGTAGCAGACCGCCAATTAGCCCCCCCCAATTTTGGGAGATTAGGGCGATAATGAGCAGAACGGCGGAACCGCCCAAGCTAATTTCATCTGGAATCTCCCGATGTGAAAGGTCAGTTCCCACCGCCACCACCAAAGAGAAAATCAAGATTAAGTAGCTGACAGATTGAACCGAACCCTGCCAAAACCAGCCAACTAATGCAAATAGCATTGCAGTAGATAGTTCCACTATTGGGTAGCGCCAGGCAATTTTACTGCCGCACATAGCACAGCGCCCACGCAGAAAGAGCCAGCTAAAAACAGGAACCAAGTGCCAGGGTCTAAGCGCCTGCCGGCATTGAACGCAGTGAGAGGGTGGCCATGAGATTGATTCGCCCCTGGGGAGCCGCCATATGCATACATTGGCAAAGCTACCCAACAACATACCCAGAACGCCAAACAATACAGCCCAAAATGCGTTCATTACTCAGCCTCAAAGGGGTTGCCGCGCCCCGGCGCTTCATAGGGAGTGTAAGTATCAAAGTTTTCTGCAAACAGGACTATCTGAAGGTTAAGGGCCATCGTTTCTTCTCCAGCGAGACTAAAGTTGTCGATAAATATCAAGCGGGAATGAGACTCAAGGTATTTAATATAATCGTACAGACTTGCATACTCACCCGTCAGGGTCATCGAAATAGTCAAACTTTCAAAAACATCGATAAGGGTAGGGGCCTGTATGCTCATGGACTGCAAGACATTATCCGTCTCAAGTGCTGTCGCTTCGAGCTCTGTAATCATTTCCCTTAGTAAACCAAAATCAGGGATCTCCACCAGCTGAGCAAGTTTCTCTGCCTCCAGTGCTTCAACATCGATTTCCCTAAGCACCTCGAGTCTCTGGCGGAGTTTAGTTTCCTTCTGCTCTGCAGCGTCGGTTTGCCTCCTTACAGTATCGATAACTGTGCGAGTCGGGGAAATCCCCAAGAACCAGATGCCGGCGTTGAGCGCAATAACAACTAGAATAATCAACAGCCATTTTTGTTGTTTATTCTTCATCCTCTGGCACCTCCACCTCCCGCCCTGACCACTCCTGCAGAGATATCTGGAAAGGCCCCTCAGGCGTAATGGAACTAGCTCGTATCACAGGAAGGCCTGTTTCGTCCTGGAGACTGCCCAAGAGGTCTGCAACTGACTTAACAGTATCTGTCATACCTCCAAGGCTGACATCGCCAGAGTTGGAAGCAGCAATTCCATTTAGTTGAACTCCTGGCACCATCGCCCGCTCTACAGCGTTCAAAAAGGGATGCCAATATATCGATTCATCTATTCTCCCAGAGATAAATTCGCGTTTTGCTAATACTGCAGTCTGCAGAACAGCGGCGCTTTCCATATCCTGAACCTGATATTCCAGTTTACCAATTTCATCATTAATCAAGGCAAGGTTTACCAGAGATGCTGCCAGGTCTAATTGCAAAAACAGCCACCATGAACCCATACCAATGATATTCAAGACAAAGACCAGGGTAAGGATAACTGGCCAAATACGGACAGCCGGTTTAGGACGATATTGCTTGGGCAATAAGTTAACCTGTAGTTGCATGCTATCCCTCCCACATGCCCGCACCCAGGGCAACGTTATAGACTATTTTATCATGGCGGGGACTGCGGGCATTACTTGAGAATTCAGCATAACCTGGATCCACCCCGGTAATTTCTCGAATCAAGGCTTCTATCCCGCGGGTGGAAGAAGCGCCACCGGTAAGGAGTATCTGTCCAAACTTTTCATCCCCAGGTTGATC
>DAIOXA010000030.1:6924-11014 GCA_036758185.1 Bacillota bacterium | reverse complement strand
GTTTTTACCAATGGCCAATCCCATTTCCCCCATGGGGATAGGTACCCGCACGACGGTATGCCCCGCCCGGAGGCAGGAATGGATTATGTCTTCCCCGGTGCCGGTAACAGCATCATCGGCCACCAAGAGTAGCCACATTGCCTTCTTGCCCCGACTCTTTTTTATTTCTCCCAGTACAGAATTGCTTCCCGACGTGACAAACCCCGCCCGTTGGGCCATCCCCAGTAAGCCTTTAAGTTTCGGAATCGTCATAGCCTAAGAGATTGTGCAATTGCGCCAACAGTTCCTGACTTGGTTCTGCGCTCAGGTGCCGTTGGAAGAGTTTACTCTTTATTGCCCTTTGCAGGCAGGCGGTGGAAGCGCAGAGGTATGCGCCCCGTCCCGATACCTTGCCCTTGGCGTCAAAGCTTAGGATTCCCTGGGGGTTGCGGACAATCCTCAGCAGTTCTCGTTTGGGCTTATTCGTGCGGCAGGCAATACACTGCCGCTGGGGAATCTTCTTAGCTTTCATCGGCATCACCGCCCAAGCTCTGGGATTCGCTCTTGATGTCGATCTTCCAACTGGTCAGCTTGGCGGCCAGGCGGGCGTTCTGCCCTTCTTTGCCAATGGCCAAGGAGAGTTGAGTGTCGGGAACGACTATATTGGCAATCCTCTGCACTTCGTCTGCCACCACCTCAGTAACCTTGGCGGGACTGAGGGCATTGGCTACAAACACGTTGGGGTCGGCGCTCCAGCGCACGATATCAATCTTTTCGCCGTTCAGTTCACTGACAATGGCCTGGACCCGCATACCCCGGGGTCCCACGCAGGCCCCCACAGGATCGACATCAGCATTATCAGACCAAACGGCAATCTTGGAGCGCTGGCCAGCCTCCCGGGATACAGCCTTGATTTCTACAGTGCCATCATAAATCTCCGGCACTTCTCCCTCAAACAGCCGCTTGATGAGGCCGGGATGAGTGCGGGACACAAAAACTTGAGGACCCTTGGGAGAATTTTTGACCTCCAGCACATAGACCTTAATTCTGGTCTGGGGTTCATAACTTTCCCCCGCCAGTTGTTCAGAAGGAGGCAATATCGCTTCGGTCTTGCCGATGTCGACAAAGACATTGCCCTGCTCGGTATTTTGCACTATCCCCGTGACGACTTCGCTTTCCCGATTGGAGAACTCTTCGAAAATCTTATCCCGCTCAGCCTCGCGGATTTTTTGAATGACAACTTGCTTGGCAGCCTGGGCGGCAATGCGGCCAAAATTTTTCGGTGTCACTTCGATTTCAGCCAAATCACCGATTGCGTACACCGGACTAATTTTCAGGGCATCCCGCAGGGCGATTTCCTCCAAGGGATTTTCTACGTTCTCCACCACTTCTTTTTGGGAAAGAACCTTGATCTTCCCAGTCTTTTGGTTAAGCTCTACACGAACATTCTGCAGTGAAGAGAAATTCTTTTTATAGGCAGATACCAGGGCAGCCTCCACTGCCCCAAATAACAGCTCTTTGGGAATCCCTTTTTCCTTTTCCAGCTGTTCAACAGCATCTATGAATTCCACCACATCCATTTCCTTAGCCCTCCTTGCTTACTATTTAAAGCTCATAGACCAGTCTAGCCTTCTTTATCTTGGCATAGGGAATTACCACAATCCCAGTTTCTGTTTCTATAGATATCACTTCCCCTTGTACTCCCAGGATAATACCGGTGTACTTCCTCCGCTTATCCTCTATGGCCTGGTGAAGCTCCACCTTAACCTTACGCTGGATAAATCGCCCATAGTGTTCCAGCTTGGTCAGAGGGCGCTCTAGACCAGCGGAACTCACCTCCAGCATGTATGCTCCCTTTCCGACATCCCAAGCATCCATTTCCTTGCTGAGAAAACGGTTGATATGAGTAAGATCATCCAGGGTTATGCCCCCCCCTTTGTCCAGCAGAACCTGGACCAGTCCCTTACCACTTCTTCCGCTGCAGCGAACATCTACAACTTCTATATCCTCAAAGCTCGCAAGAGCCTGTTCAATTCTTTCCCCGATTTGTCTGTTCATCTGTCCACCCTCATTTTCAATCAAGATAAGGAGTGGCGTGCCCACTCCTCTAAGAAAAGAATACCATAACTGCCACGCGCAGGGCAAATACCCAGCCTTCATGAATCCCCGTACTTAATGGTATAGACTCCGTCGACATCTGCCAATCCGTTGACCACTTGGTGGAGTTCCAGGGAAGCTGGAGTCTTGATGCCGATATCGACCTGGATGGCGTTGGCATCGCCCGGAGAAATCTGGATTGAGCGGATAGAAATGCCCATCTCTCCTAGACGGGAGCCAATCCGACCCAATTGCCCAGGGACATCAGCTATTGTTAATACCAAGACATGGTACTGGCCCTGGAGGATCTTACGCTCCAGAGAGGCAAAGAAAAACAGGATGACGATCATAAGCACTGTGGTCAGGGTGGCGCCAAAGTAATAACCCGCTCCAATTGCCATGCCAATCCCCGCCACCGACCAGAGGCTGGCTGCGGTGGTCAGCCCCCGAATGGTGGCGCCATCCCGCATAATCGTCCCAGCACCCAAAAAGCCGATGCCGCTGACAATCTGCGCCGCCACCCGCCCGGGATCGCCACCGGGAAAGCTATTGATGGAAACCAAGGTAATTAGGGCAGCGCCAGTGCACACCAAGATGTGGGTCCTAAATCCGGCAGGATGATTGTTCTTTTCCCTTTCCAAACCAATAATACTGCCAAATAGAACGGCTAAAATTAAGCGCAAGGCGATCTCCATAAAAACCCTCCCCTCAATACTTCATCAGGTAGGCGATGATCTCGCGGTACATCTTGAGGCGGGAACCCAGCCCCTTCCAGAAGCCCAGCTTCTCCTCCTTCATGACATGGCTGAGATCTGGGAGTTCCACGGTTTCGTATGCGATGTCATGTTCCTCGACAAAACGGGTTAGGGCCAGTTCGACGCCGAAGCGGGCAAAGTCCATATCCTCAACCTGCTTGAGCAGGGAAGTCTTGATCACCCGCTGGCCTGAAAGGTATGGGGCAAACTTTTGTGCCAGGTCCGTCGGCACTCGGCCTTTCTTAAACACTCCCAGAGTAACATCGGCACGGCCGCTCTTGACCGGCGCCAACATAGATTCAATATGACTGAACTTAAGGCCGATTAAATCGGCGTCTAGAAACAGAATATAATCGGCATCGGTCTGCTTGATGCCTGCCAACATTGCGCCGCCCTTGCCCCGGTTATCGGGGAGGTTGACCACTAGGGCGCCCATTTTGGCCGCCACTCCAGCTGTATTGTCCCGGGAACCGTCGCTGACCACAATAACCTGATGGATGAGGGGAGAGGCCACCAAGACTTTAACGACATCGGCGATGGTCTTTTCTTCATTATAGGCAGGAATCACGGCGGCAAATTTCATTTCTCTCTTCCTTTCTGCCTGCCCCCCTGGGCATTGACTTCAGTGGCAACCAGGTTGAGCAGGGCTTGAATAAGGTCAGCATTGGGCAGGGTGGCCACCACCTGGCCATGGCGAAAGAGCACGCCCTGGCTGGGGCCAAAGGCGATCCCCATATCGGCGTGACTCGCCTCGCCGGGGCCGTTGACGGAGCAACCCATCACAGCCACCTTCAATGGCAAATCAAAACCGGCCAAGATTTCCTCCACTTGCTGAGCAGCCTTGCCCACATCATATCCGCTACGGGCACAGGTGGGACAGCTGATGATCTCGACTCCTGGGCGAAGTTCCAGGGCCTTTAATATCCCCACGGCAATGGGCACCTCCGCTTCCGGGGGGCCGGTGACTGATACCCTTATAGTATCGCCGATTCCCCGAACCAAGAGGCTGCCGATACCCATGGCGGACTTGATGATGCTGGTCTGGGCTGTTCCCGCTTCTGTTACACCCAGGTGCAGGGGGTAGTCAGTGTCCTGGGCAAACTGCTCTGTGGCGTAATATGTTTCCATGACCGAGGATGATTTGAGAGAAACCACTATGTCCCTGCAGAGGAGATCCTCCAAGGTCTGACAATAGTATTTAGCCGATGCCACCAGGGCATCGATCCTGGACAGATGTCGATAAGCGAAATCATTTAGCA
>DAIOXA010000030.1:2469-6914 GCA_036758185.1 Bacillota bacterium | reverse complement strand
TATGTAGTGATCCGGAATTGACCCCCACCCGCACAGGGACCCCCATGCGCACCGCCTCCTGGATGACGGCCTTTACGGCCTTGGGACCCGCCATGGTCCCAGGATTAATTCTGAGTTTGGCGACTCCCGCCGCCATGGCCTCCAGGGCCAGTTTGTGGTCAAAGTGAATGTCGGCCACCAGGGGCACAGGACTCAATCTGCAGATACTTGTCAAGGCGTGGGCGCTTTGTTGGTCGGGAACTGCGACCCTGACCAATTGGCAGCCGGCCTCGGCCAAGGTCTTAATCTGCGTAATAGTTTTCTGCACATCCCGGGTATCTGTATTTGTCATGGATTGAATAACCACGGGATAATCGCTACCCAGGGAAACATCTCCAACCCTAACGGTTCTGGTAACTCTACGTTGCATAGCTAATTCCTCCTAGAGGATATAGCGGACGATATCCCTATACATTACTAAGACCATTAAGGAAATTAGGAGGGCAAACCCCACCAAATGAACGATACTCTCCTTGCGGGGGTCCAAGGGCCTCCTCCTGATCAGTTCGATACCCAAGAACATTAGCTTGCTGCCATCCAAAGCGGGAATGGGCAGTAAGTTAAAGAGTCCCAAGTTGACGCTGATCAGAGCCGCCAAGTACAGGACATTGACCAAACCCGCCTGGGCGGCCTGACCCACAAAGTACACAATTCCGATGGGACCGGTGATGTCATCGGCGGGAACTTTGCGAGTAACTATACCCACCAAACTCTTGATAATCTCTTTTGTAAGGTGGAAGGTTTGGACAAAACCCTCCTTAATGCTGGCCAAGATAGAAAGGCGGCCTTTGGGAGGAGCAATCCCTACCTCGGAATAAGTCTCCCCCATCTGGGGAGTGACGGCAATATTCAGTAGCTCTCCCCCCCGGCGCACAGTAAAATTCAAGGTCTTGCTGGGATTGGCCCGGATATATTTTTGGATGTCTGTCCACAGTGCCATTTCTTGGGAGTCAATTGAGACTACTTCGTCCCCTGCTTGCAAGCCTGCCGCTTCTGCTGGCATACTGGGCATGACATCGCCAATCCTGGGTTCGTTGAGGGTAATGCCGCCAATGACGCCAAAGATGAGGATAAAGATTACTAAGGCCAAGGCAAAATTCATCACCGGCCCGGCAGCTATCACTGCCATGCGCTGGAGAGGTGATTTATTCTGATAACTGGCAAGGTTATCATAAGCGCTGCCTTCCTCATCCCCCTCTTCACCCAGCATCCTGACATAGCCGCCCATGGGTATTAGGCGAACAGAAAATTGAGTTTCCGCAGCGCCAAATCCCACCAGCTTGGGGCCAAAGCCAATGGAGAATTCCTCCACCTCGATGCCCACCCGCCGGGCCACTAAGAAATGCCCCAATTCATGGACCAGGATAACGACACTGAAGACGATTATTGCCACCAGGATAGACATACCATCACTCCATACTTTTCAAGATAGCCGACGTTTTTATTTGTGATAACTCCTGGGTTTCTATGATCTCTGCCAAACTGGGCTGGGCCTGCCAGGGAATAACGTCCAGCACCGTCTTTAACACCTGGGGAATTGCGGTAAAGGCAAGCCTTCCCTGCAAGAAGGCCTCGACACAGAGGTCGTTGGCGCTACTCAAGACGGCTGTGGCGTTACCCCCCTTTAGGAGGGCTGCCCTGGCCAGCTCCAGGCAAGGAAATGTGTCCAAATCCGGCGCCTGAAAGGTCAAGGGAGGTATACTCAGCCAATCGACAAAGTGCCCAGACGCCCCGGGCCAGCGCAGAGGCCAGGAGAGGGCATATTGGATGGGCACTTCCATGGAGGGTACACCCAATTGGGCCAAGACGGCGCCGTCGATAAATTCTACCAGGGAATGAATGATGCTTTGGGGATGAACCAGCACGCTGATGTCGGCGGGCGCCACGCCAAAGAGCCAGTGGGCTTCAATGACCTCTAGCCCCTTGTTCATCAGAGAGGCAGAATCCACTGATATCTTGGCGCCCATCTGCCAATTGGGGTGCTTTACCGCCTGGGCCGGGGTAATTCCCTTCAGGTCTTGCCAAGTCTTGCCCAGGAAAGGCCCCCCCGAGGCAGTAAGGATAAGTTTACTCACCCTGCCAGATTGGCCCTCCAAGCACTGATGGATGGCGGAGTGCTCACTGTCCAGGGGCAAGAGTTTCACCCCATTTTCTCGGCAGAGGTTGGTAACAAGTTGACCCGCCATGACCAGTACTTCCTTGTTGGCCAAGGCGATATCAGAACCTGCCTGGATGGCGGCAACCACCGGCAGCAGTCCGGCGCTTCCCACCATGGCTGCAACTAGTAGAGAAAATTTCCTGGCGCCCACCAGTTCCAGGAGCTCTTCCTGGCCCGACAGGACCTGGACAGGCATGTCGCCTATTCTATGGGCCAACTCCCTGGCGGCTTTACTGTCTGCCAGCGCCGCCCAGCGGGGAGTGAATTGGCGCACCTGTTCTTCCATGAGGCGCCAGTTGGAATTGGCGGTCAGCAACTGGACATCATACTGGTCAGGATTGCGGGCCAGCACTGATAGGGTTTGCTTACCAACAGAACCGGTGGAACCGAGGATTGCTATTGTTCTCATCTATCTATATTACCATCCCGAAGAAGATATAGCTAATCGCCGAGACGAAGAGGAGACTGTCGATGCGATCTAGGAAGCCGCCGTGGCCCGGAAGCCAATGACCTGAGTCCTTGACCCCGGCATGGCGCTTAAAGGCCGACTCGGTCAAGTCGCCTATTTGCCCTAAGGTCGAGGCGATTCCACCCCAAAGGGCAAAGAGGAGTACGTTGCCATCAATTAGTATTCCAATTACAAGGGCAATCATGACGCCGGTGAGGAAGCCGCCAATAGCGCCAACCCATGACTTGTTGGGTGAAATGGCTGGCGCCAGCTTACTCTTCCCCAGGGCCTTACCCAGAAAAAAGGCGCCGGAATCAGTGCCCCAGGTCAAGAGAAAAATCGCCAGGGTATAGACAAGGCCATTGTCCATACCACGGACCAGGGCTAGGGTGGAAGCCAGGACTGGCACATAGAGACCGCCAAACATCAGACCAGCGCCCTGCAAAAAAGTAAACTTGGTAAACCCGATGACAAAGAGAATACTGGCGCCTACCATTAAGTAGAGCAAAAGATAGATATGCCAAGGGATGAGGCCAAAGTAAAAATTGATATAGTAGGGCAACCCAACTCCTAAGGCCGCAACCAAGCTGGAGTTCCGGTTAAGCCCCAAGATTTGAGCAAATTCGGTGGTGGCAGCCAGGGCGAAAAGGGCAAGAAATGTCAGGAATACCGGCCCCCCCGCGTACAAGGCAAGCAACACCACTGGAATCAAGACAATCGCTGTGAGCACTCGTGCAAGTATGGTAAACGCCTCCTGTCCTTATATTCCGCCAAAACGACGATGGCGTCGCTGGTACTGAAGAATCGCCTTGTATAAATGGACCTCACTAAAATCCGGCCAGAGGGTATCCAAAAAACACAGTTCGGCATAGGCAATTTGCCAGAGCATGAAGTTGCTGATCCGTATCTCACCGCTGGTCCTGATTACCAGGTCGGGGCTGGGAATCCCCCGGGTATAGAGGCAGTCTTCAAAGTCCTCCATGGTTATGGCCAATGGGTCCCTGGCCTCCTTGGAACAAGCATTACAAAGTCGGCGCACAGCGCGGAGGATTTCTTCCCGAGCGCCATAGTTGAGGGCAAAGTTGAGAACTAGGCCGGTGTTATCCTTTGTGGCACGCATTCCTTCGCTGATGGCTTTTTGGGTGTGCTGAGGCAAACCGGACATATCTCCCAACACCTTCAAGCGAATATTGTTTTCCATTATTGTACCCAGTTGTTTGTTGACGAATTGGCCGGGCAAGTCCATGAGGAAGTCCACTTCAGCCTTGGGACGCCGCCAATTTTCTGTAGAAAAGGCGTAGAGGGTCAAGTACTTGATATCTAATCCCCGCAATCCTTCCAGACACTTCTTGATGGCATCCATGCCCTGCCGATGGCCCGCCACCCGGGGCAAGCCCCGCTTGCGAGCCCAGCGACCATTGCCATCCATTATTATCGCTATATGCTCTGGCAAGATGCCGGAGCGAACAGCCTCCAATTGTTTGGTACGCCGCCACTTGTTCAGCATTTATTCCCCCTCATTTCAGTCGAAGCGCCCCGTACGGGGCGCCTAGGACTTAAACTTCCATGATCTCAGCCTCTTTATGGCCGAGCTGTTCATCCACCAATTTTACATGCCTATCGGTGATCTTTTGGACTTCCTCTTGCGCTCTCCGCTCATCATCTTCGG
The DNA here is from genome assembly GCA_036758185.1 of Bacillota bacterium. GTDB lineage: Bacteria > Bacillota > Proteinivoracia > UBA4975 > UBA4975 > DAIOXA01. The sequence goes on along the minus strand of DAIOXA010000030.1, from coordinate 2,600 downwards.
AAATCTCCCCAGCTTTTTGCATTTCCTTGATGAGTTCGTTGGCGTCCCGGCGAATATTGCGGATAGCGACCTTGCATTCTTCAGCCTTCTTGCGCACAACTTTGACCAACTCAGCCCGCCGCTCCTGAGTT
>DAIOXA010000030.1:1192-2459 GCA_036758185.1 Bacillota bacterium | reverse complement strand
GGCGGATAACGGTTCCGTCGTTGTTGGGGGAAAGCCCCAAATCTGACTTTAGGATGGCCTTTTCCACTTCGGGAATGGAAGACTTATCCCACGGCTGTATTACCAATAGCCTGGGTTCCGGGGCGCTGACATTGGCCATTTGCTTAATTGGCGTCAAGGTCCCATAATACTCGACATTGAGTCTATCCAGCAAGGCGGGATTAGCGCGACCGGCCCTAACTGCATTGAACTCAGACTTTAGCGCAGACAAGGCCTTGGCCATCCGACTTTCTGCATCGCTGTAAACTTCTGCAAACATATCCTTACCCCCTTATGATTGTACCGATTTTTTCACCGCACACTGCACTTATTATATTTGTCCCCTGGGACATGGAGAACACTATGATGGGGATCTGATTGTCCATACACAGGGAAGCGGCGGTGGTATCCATGACGCCCAAGCCCCGTTTTAGGACATCTAAATATGTTAACTCGGTGAAAGGTCTGGCCTCAGGATCCTTGAGGGGATCCCGGTCATAGACGGCATCGACACTGCCCTTGGCCATGAGGATGACTTCGGCCTCAATCTCTGCTGCCCGCAGTGCAGCGGTGGTATCGGTGGAAAAGTAGGGATTGCCTGTGCCGGCAGCAAAGATGACCACCCTCCCCTTTTCTAAATGGCGTATTGCTCGCCTCCTTATGTACGGTTCTGCTACCTGGCGCATTTCAATGGCGGTCTGAGTCCGGGTTACCACACCCAAAGACTCCAAAGCATCTTGAAGGGCCAGACCATTGATAACAGTAGCCAGCATCCCCATGTAATCGGCGGTAGCCCGATCCATTCCGTTCATACTGGCCGGGGCGCCCCGCCAGATATTGCCGCCGCCGACAACGCACGCTACCTCCACACCCATTTCAGTAAGGGTCTTGATTTGAGCGCCTACGCTCTTTAGGACTTCACCGTCTATGCCAGAACCCTTGGCTCCAGCCAGGGCCTCACCGCTGAGCTTTAGCACCACTCGTCTGTACGCTACGTTCATTTTGTCACCCTCTCACTTAATTCGCCCTCGCAAAGCAAAATTCCTTTTTTCAGAAAACAGAGCACCTAAGTGCTCTGTTGCATCTATTGTTGTTGCAAGGTTGCAACTTCGGCAGCGAAATCATCTTCCCGTTTTTCCAGGCCTTCGCCCCGTTCAAAGCGAACGAAGCGACGCAGGGTAATGTTTTCCCCAAACTGGGCGATGGTCTGCTGCACCAGTTGGCCTACGGTAATATTGGGACCCTTGAC
>DAIOXA010000030.1:0-1182 GCA_036758185.1 Bacillota bacterium | reverse complement strand
AAAGGGTTGCTCCAACAGGCAAATGTCGGTAATAAATTTGTCCAGGCGGCCAGAAACCATTTTTTCGGCGATTTGAGGACTCTTGCCCTCGTTGACAGCCTGGCCGATTAGAATTTGCCTTTCCTTCTCAATTACCTGGGGTTCTACATCTTCCTTGCGCACATACTTGGGGTTGGCGGCGGCCACATGCAGGCAGATATCGTGGACTAGGTTCTGGAAATCTACAGTCTTGGCGACAAAGTCTGTCTCGCAATTGACTTCCACCAAAACGCCAATCTTGCCATTGCCATGTATGTAAGAACCCACAACACCTTCGGTAGTAATGCGACCGGATTTTTTTGCGGCAGCGGCCAGGCCTCTTTCCCGAAGGTAATCCACAGCCTTTTCTAGATTATCCCCCGTTTCGACCAAGGCTTTTTTACAGTCAAGAAAACCTGCCCCCGTCAGCGTACGCAACTCTTTTATCATTTGTGCTGATGCCATTTCTCTTCCTCCTTGTAACTAAAATTGAAAAAGGCAAGAGTAAATATTTAATTTACCCTCGCCTCTCAGACTATTCTGCTGATAGCTGTTCGCCCTGTTTTCCCTCCAAAACAGCATCGGCCATTTTGGCAGAGAGTAAATTGACAGCCCGGATGGCATCGTCATTCCCAGGAATTACATAGTCAATCTCATCGGGATCACAGTTGGTATCGACGATGGCGATGATGGGGATCCCCAATTTCTGGGCTTCGGCAACGGCGATCCGCTCTTTGCGAGGATCAACTACGAAAAGAGCGTCGGGCAACTTGGCCATATCCTTAATGCCGCGCAAGAACTTATCCAGTTTGTCCCGTTCATGGCGCAATTTTATGGCCTCTTTTTTAGGCAAGACTGCAAAACGTCCGTCTTCATCCATGGCTTCCAGTTCCTTCAGGCGTTGAACCCGCTTGTTGATGGTCCCATAGTTGGTAAGCATTCCGCCCAGCCAGCGCTGATTGACGTAAAACATTCCGCAACGCACTGCTTCCTGTTCAATGGCCTCCTGAGCCTGCTTCTTGGTCCCAACAAAGAGTATTGAGCCTCCGTCCATGGCGATACCCTTGACAAAATTATATGCCTCTTCCAGCTTATGCACCGTTTTCTGCAAGTCGATGACATAGATGCCGTTGCGCTCGGTAAAGATGTAGGGCGCCATCTTGG
>DAIOXA010000029.1:0-11826 GCA_036758185.1 Bacillota bacterium | reverse complement strand
GAATAAAAAATTCGGTAACCGGGCCTATTGTTCCATCAATGAAGGTCTCGGCAAAGTATTGCGTTTTGGTGCTTATAGCAAAGAAGTGCTGGACCGCCTTGTCTGGCTCCGAGATGAGTTTCATCCGGTTTTTAAAAAAGCCATTATTGCCAGCGGTGGCATTCAGTTGAAAAACATCACTAGTCAGGCTTTGCAAATGGGCGATGAATGTCATAACCGAAACAAGGCGGCTTCGGCGCTGTTATTACGTGAATTATCCCCAATCATTGCCGGACTTGATGTACCCAAGGATCAAATAATTAGGTCACTTGAGTTCATCAGGGGCAATGAACATTTTTACCTGAACATTTCGATGGCAGTATGTAAATCTAGTCTGGATCCGGCCCAGTATATCCCCTATTCTACCATGGTTACGGCCATGACCCGAAATGGCACCGACTTTGGCATTCGGGTCAGCAGTCTGGGCAATCAGTGGTTTACAGCGCCTGCTTTAGCTGTGAAGGGCCTGTATTTCCCTGGTTACAGCGCCGCAGATGCCAACCCGGACTTGGGTGACAGCACCATTACCGAGACTTTCGGGATTGGCGGGTTTGCGATGGCAAGTGCCCCGGCAATTGTCAAATTCGTAGGCGGTGGTCCCCAAGATGCTCTTGAATATACCCGCTCGATGTATAGAATCACCATTGGCGAAAACAGTAGCTATACCATACCAAATCTCAATTTTCGGGGAGTCCCCACCGGTATTGATATCCGCAAAGTGTTGGAGATGGACATCTTGCCCGTTATCAATACTGGTATTGCCCATAAGGATGCAGGTGTAGGGCAAATCGGTGCTGGAGTAGTTAACCCACCCCTAGCCTGCTTTAAGCAAGCATTAATCGCCTTTGTTGCTGCTTTCCCAAGATAGCAAAGGGGAATGACCTAAGGGTTGCTGCAAATGTAATTTGTTGCTATTCCATAATTATTAAGAAGGGAAATTAGCAAAAGGTCACAAAGGGTTATGTTATAACTTTCACGAAGATAATCACGAAGAATACTGTAGATGGGCACCGTTAGGAGAGGAGTGAGGGTTAACGTAGCTTTCGGCTGAGTAGGTAATTGTTCGGTCTTTACCCAAAAATTTAGGAGGAGAATACGAATGGATAAATATTCAACAATTAAACTTGCTGCAGTGCAAGCAGCCCCTGTGTGGCTTGATCGTGATGCAACGGTAAAAAAGGCTTGTCAATTTATTAGAGAGGCTGGCGAAAAGGGAGCTAATATTATAGGATTTCCCGAGAACTTTATTTCCGGATATCCAGCATGGTACTATTTCCATCCCGCTACAACCCCTAAGAGCCTAGAGTTTGCAAGAGGATTGTTTAAAAGTGCTGTCGAGATACCCAGTAAAGCGACCGATGAATTATGTAAGGCTGCCCGCGAAGCAAATATTTATGTTGTGATGGGGGTTAATGAACGCCGACCTAACACAACAGGAACGATGTATAATACGAACTTGATTATTAGTAAAGATGGTGAAATCATCGGCAAGCATCAAAAGTTAGTTCCTACTATCTCAGAGAGGTTAGTTCACATGAATGGAAGTGGCGCTACGCTAAAAACCTTTCCTACTGAATATGGACAACTAAGCACTTTAATTTGTGGGGAAAATGCCAATCCTTTTGCCGTTTCGGCGATGGCAGCAGATTATCCTGTGGTACATGTTGCTAATTGGCCTACAAACTTTGTGCCCAAGTATGTCAGTATGCCCGATTCAACTTTGATGGTTAGTAGAAGCATCTCTTATTCATGTAAAAGTTTTGTAATTAGTTCCTGTGGAGTAAATAGTCCTGAGCTAATTGATGTGCTACCTTTGACTGAGGAAGATCGGGAGATTTTAAAGGATCCCTCTATTACTGGCGGCTCTGCTATTATTGCTCCTGGTGGGGTAGTGCTTGCAGGTCCATGGATAGGCCATGAAGAAGGAATTCTATATGCAGAAGCAGATTTAGAGCAGACAGTTCATGGAAGACTAATCCACGATTTTGGAGGTCATTATAATAGGGTGGATGTGTTTAACCTCCAAATTAATCGTTCCGAACCTAGCCTCATTTCATATACAGAATCATTTCAGTCACCAAAAAAGGATCCTACCGATAGCCACAGTGAGGCATGTGTAGATAATGAATGTGAGGATGCAGAATAGGTCTTCACGAAAAATACAGGGGGTGTAAAAATTGAGTAAAGAACAAGCAACAATGATCTACTCTTTGGATGATTCCCCACCCGCGAAAACAAGTTTTTTTCTTGGATTGCAGCATGTTTTCACTACCTTCGGCATTAACGTAACTGTGCCCTTTCTTATTGGTCCAATGATTGGTATGAGCCAGGACCAAATGGCTGTATTAATTGGAGCAGTTTTACTTACTGCAGGCGTTACAACCTTGCTCCAAGCAACACTAGGGTCAAGACTTCCAGTTTTTCAAGGTTCCTCGTTCGCGTTTATCGGGCCATATATCGCCATCTTCGGGGTAGTAGGGGGAATGGGCGCAGAAGCGACAATGCAGCATATAGCAGGGGCCATTATTCTTGGTTCGCTTTTTGAAATAGCTGTCGGTTTCAGCGGCATATTGGGTAAACTTCAGAAATATGTCAGTCCAGTAGTTATCGGTCCAGTAATTATGCTTATCGGGTTAAGTATGTTTAAGGTTGGTGCTGTCCAAGCCGCGGAAAACTGGTTTCTCTCTATACTAGTCATTGTGGCAACCTTTGTGTTTTCCCTGGTATTGGGCAAGAAGAATAAGTTTTTCTCAATGTTTTCGATTTTAAGCGCCATCGTAGTAGGATACCTTGTTGCGCTAATAATGGGGGAGGTTAGTTTTGATTCGATAAGGAATGCTCAGTGGATCCGAACCCAGATTGTGTTTCCTTGGGGACTCCCGAAATTTGATATTGGATTTGCTTTAATTGCTTTAGCGGGATATCTGCCTTCAATTATTGAATCCTACGGCGACTATCATGCCGTAAATAGTACTGCCGGCGGGCCTCCGTTAACTAATAAGCAAATCAGCCGAGGCATCGGTATGGAGGGACTGGGTTGTTTATTAACCGGTATTTGGGGAGGGTTCTCAAATACATCCCTCACTGGGAATATTGGTGCAGTAGGTCTAACCCGTGTTGCAAGCCGTAAAATAGCCGTCTACGGAGCATCTATCTCAATTTTCTTGGGGCTGTTTGGGAAGTTTAGTGGCGCGGTTGCGACTATCCCGAGGCCAGTTCTAGGCGGGTTGTTCTGTGTGCTTTTTGGCCTAATATCTTCAATCGGGCTTAGGACTGTAGCCAAAGCAGATTTGAACTCAGTGCGTAATAGCTTGATTATTGGGTTTATCATTTATATGGGCTTTAGTGTTCCTCACTACTTTAGCCAGACAGAGATAGTCATTCCTTCAGCACCATGGTTAGCACAGATTGTCTCGGCACTTGGCTCCACTGGAATTGCAGTTACCGCGTTCTTGGGGTTAATCCTCGATAATATTATTCCGGGTTCAAGGAAAGAACGGGGATTTGACTCTGATGATGCCGAAGAAGATCTAGTTGCCTAGAACTAACCAAGAACAAGTCTAATTAACTGTAGGGCAAAACTCTCAATGGCTAGTATAGTTTATTGAGAGTCTTGCCTTTCTTTCGGTTAATTATTAGTTGAATGTAATGCCGTGGCGGCTTTGAGAGGAGAGTAAATATGCGAAAAATCGTGATTGCTCTTGGCGGGAATGCAATTTTGCGTCCTGGAGAGAAGGGTAGTTTTAAGGAACAAATGACAAATATTAACGCCACTACCCGAAAAATTTCTGAACTCGCCGAGCTTGGTTACCAAATTACAATCACCCATGGAAATGGTCCCCAGGTTGGGAACTTGTTGATCCAGCACGAGGCTGGACGCAATCAGGTTCCCGCTCTACCCCTGGATGTGTGCGGAGCCCAAACTCAAGGTCAAATCGGCTACATGATTCAACACAGCCTTAGCGAGCAATTGCTCTGTCATGGGCTTAATAAGCAGGTTGTGTCAATTATAACCCGTGTGCGGGTGACCGGAGACGATCCAGCTTTTAGAAACCCATCGAAACCGATTGGACCTTTCTTTAGTGCCGACTATGCTCAAAAAAAAAAGGCGTTGGGCGAACACTGGGTTGAGGACAGCGGTCGTGGCTGGCGGCGGGCGGTGCCTTCTCCCCGCCCAGTAGAAATCTTGGAGTTAGCAGTAGTTAAAGCCCTAATCGCTCAAAGCGGTATTGTTATCGCCGCGGGCGGCGGCGGGATTCCTGTTATGATCCAAAACGGTAAGATGGTTGGTGTGGAGGCTGTGATAGATAAGGATCTGGCTAGCTGCCGACTGGCCATTGATATTGGCGCTGATGTGCTGGTAATTCTCACCGACGTGGGAAAAGTGGCTATAAACTTTGGTAAGCCGAATCAGGTGGAATTGGAGCAAATCACTTTGTCTGAAGCCCAGGTCTTTCTGAATGAAGGACAGTTTGGCACAGGTAGCATGGCCCCAAAAATTCAGGCTGCTATGGAGTTTGTCCGTGCTACCAATTGCCGGGCAATCATTACTTCACTGGATAAGGTGGTTGACGCGATGGCGGGTAAGGCCGGGACAAGGATTACGGAATGAATTGCGGAGTCTGAGGAAGCACAGTGGCACGGCATGTGACTGCCGTTATTGGTCCCGGCATTCGTCTCTGCTGTTACCGCCAGCAGGACGATGGGTTACGCACTGCCTTTGCCGACTACAGCTATCTGAAACTCATCCAGGAACATCAGGGCGATGAGTACAGCATAGATATGGCCCTGGTCCTGCGCCACAACCTGGCCCAACTGGGCATCAAGGAAGTGGTGGATACCGGGGTCTGCACCGGATGCAATCCCGAATTCTATTCTGCTCGCAAAGAGGGCTTCGCCACCGGGCGCATGCTCAACTTGGCAGCAATTGTTACTTAAGGCCCCGATCTAATCATCCCCCTTTTCTTCCAGTGCCGCCTTGAGGGCATCGCCCAGGCTGGAGGAGAGGGGGCTTTGTTTTTGGTACTTCTTGACCAGGTTGCGGTCCTGGCCCCTTCTCCCTCTTTTCCCACCGTCGCCATCTAGCATCTCGATTGTATTGCAAGGCTTGCACTGAAAGAATTTACCCGCCTTACCTTGGCGCAACTCCATCTTCTTGTGGCACTGGGGACAACGCCGATTGGTCAGGGTCTTGCTGTCACGATACTTGTACCCGCAATTGCGGTCGGGGCAGGCCAGCATCTTGCCCTGCTTGGTGTTCCTCTCCAGGAGAAATTGACCACAGTTGGGGCAGCGACTGCGGGTGGTGTTGTGGTGCTTGTAGTCCTGCTCACTCTTAGCCACCTCTGCCACCATGGTCCTGGCCTGGGTGCGGATTCTGGCCAGGAATTCCTGTTTTTCTCCCTGGCCCCGGGCTATTGCCTCTAATTCTCTCTCCCACTTGGCGGTGAGTTCCGGCGAGCGCAGCTCTTCGGGGACCAATGCTAAGAGTTGGTCAGCCTTGGGAGTGGGCGCCAGGTAGTTGCCCTTGCGCTCGATAGATTCCGTCTGCAGGAGCTTCTCGATGATATCTGCCCGGGTGGCGGGGGTGCCCAGGTTGTGCTTTTCCATGACGGTGAGGAGTGTAGCCTCGGTATAGCGGGCGGGGGGCTGGGTCTGATGGGTGCGAAGAATACAGTCCTTGGCCCGAACTTCCCGGCCCTGCTGGAGCTCGGGCAGGCGTTGCTCCGCCATGTCCTGGTCCTCAGAGTCCTCATCATCATGGTTGTGGTAGACCTTGCGCCAGCCTTCCTCCTTGACGATCTTGCCCTTGGCGTGGAATTCTTCCCCCTCCACGGTGACGGTGACAGTGGTGTTGTCATACACACAGGGGGGGTAGAAGAGGGTAATGTAGCGCCGGGCGATGAGGTCAAAGAGTCTTGCTTCATCAGCGCTCAATTTCTCGGGCTGTAACCTTTCCCCCGTGGGGATAATGGCATGGTGGTCCGTCACCTTGCTGTCGTCCACCACACCCTTGGCAGGGCTGACAGGCTTGTTGAGAAGGGGGCCAGAACTCAAGCATGAGTTAGAGGCCTGGTATGCCGATCGAAACCAGAGACAGAAGGGTGTAGATTGCCAGTTTACAGTTGCCAGTTTACAGCCGAGGATGCAAGGATCAAACTAAAACGGCTTTTAGGCGTCGACGAAGCACTGATGCCTGACATCTCTACATCAACTGCATTGCTTGAGGGCTTAAAATATGCTTAATTGGTGGCAATTCTTAGCCATATCTTTTTTTGTCTACGATTGATTCCACGGCGGGAACCCGTTATTTTTGCCAAATATATTAGGTTGAAATATTTGTGAGCAACACCATACGTAGATAGTATTTGCACCTCTATGGATCCTCTGCAGTGGAATGATGCTTGCCCCGGGAGCAGATTAAAGAGCTTTGTAGCCGCTGATTGCTCAGCGCTCTGAGTTTGGCATTTTTTTAGATATGCGAAATATGATTCCTATAGACTACTGTCGCCATATGCAGATTGCGCAAAATACCCTCATGATTACGCGTGCCTTTGAGTGATATGTTAAAATAACTATAGGCCATGAAATTTGGCGATGATTTGAAGGGGGATTTGCTGTGGATAGAGCGCGTTTAGGGATGAGTGTTCGGGACGCTTTGGCTCTGGATTCTTTTGCTGATGTAGAAGTCGTCGCCGGTAGCGGTGGTCTCGATTCCCTGATTCTGCATATTAACGTGATGGAAGTGCCGGATATTTTAGAATGGGTCAGAGAAGGTGATCTTCTATTTAGTACACTTTATGCACTGCGAGATAACCCCGAAGAGCAAATAAGACTGATTCCCCAGTTGGCAGCGAAAAAACTTGCAGGACTGGCGATTAAACCCAAGCGGTATATAAATGCGATTCCCCTAGAAGTTATTGCTATAGCCGACGAACTGAATTTTCCCCTGCTGCAGTTGCCGCCGGATACTGCATTCTCGCAACTGATGGAGCCTTTGCTCCAGGAGATCCTTGACTATCAGACCAATTTGCTCTATCGCTCTGAGATGACCCACAATGCATTGTTGGACATTCTTTTGCACGGTGGGAATCTTGAGGAATTAACTGCAGAACTAAGCAGGCTGTTATGCTGCCCGGCAGTGGTTCTGAATAACGAGTTCCAACCACTTACACAGGCACCTGAGCAACTAGACAGTTGGGTGCATTATAATCAACTAGAAGTAGGCTTGAGGCGTCTCACAAGAATTGGAGGTCAGTATCCAGGGATCTTGGTGCCATTGTTGGCGGGGGGGAGCCAGCTAGGTTATATTCTTGCCATGTCTTCGAACACAGTATTTAGTGTATTAGATGAAATTACTTTAGAGCGGGGAAGTACTATTGCGGCCCTTGTAATGATGCACGACCGGACAACACAGGAAGTAGAGCGGCGCTACCGAAATGAATATCTCGTGGACTTGGTGGAAGGGGCGTTTCCTTCAGATGAGGTGGCCAGACAAAAGGCACAGACCAATGGCTGGCATTTACAGAATCAGATGCGAGTGCTACTAATTCGTTTTGCAGATTTGCGCAAGCAAACCCAGAAGGATCGGGTATTAAAATTCTGGACTGAAAATTATTGTACTCACTGTATTTCCGGGGAGTTGGGTAGTGATATATTGGTGGTAACGCCAACTAATCATGACCCAGTTGAATTCTGTCACCGGAATTTTGCTGACATGGAACGGGTTGCGGAGAGCAAGTTGTTGGTTGGTATCGGACGGGATTCAGTATCCGTGGGAGATATAAAATACAGTTTTCGCCAGGCCCGGGGGGCAGTTAAAATAGCGGCTAAGGTAAAGAGCCTTGGGCCGATTGTGCATTATAGTCAATTAGGGATTTACAGACTCTTGGAGGAAATGAGTGGGAAGCCCCAATTAAGCACGTACATTCAAGATAATTTGAAGGTGCTGTTGGATTATGATCAGGAGAACAATACTGAATTAGTGCATACATTGTGCAGCTATTTTGAGCATGGCGGCAATGTTAAACAAATCGCCCAGGCGTTATATGTTCACTATAATACCGTAGTGTACCGGCTAGATCGCATTGAAAAGCTATTAAAAATTAGCCTTTCCAACTCCCAGCAACGAGTGAGTGTGGAAGTGGCAATCCGGGCGCTGGAGATAATTCGGAAAGATTGAATTGGTATAATCAGACAGAAAAATTCCCCCAAGATTTAGTGGCAATGTAGAGAAAGCAAACAGTTGAGAGGTCAAGTTGAGCTTCTCAGCCTTAACCGGCAAGAAAGAGGTCGGGCACAGTGGAATAAGCAAATTTGCGGTAGATGAAGAACCCCAAAAGATACTAAGCTGCCCAGCCGGTCATAGCCCCATGCAAACCAAGTATAATGACCAGAACCCCAGACCCAGAGGACTTGATTTCTGATAACCTTATATCTTGATTTTTGCAGTTGGGCATAATTGTTTAGGCCGCCAGAACCCCGTAGTAGGGGCTTGGCGGCTTTTTAGTCGGTTATTATTGCTTTTTTACTTAATCAAGGTCTTTTTGTCGCTCCTAAAATATTTTTTTATCTCTCCTAGTTTGAGGAAAATTTTTTGGCTAAAGTTTATCTTAGGCTCCGCCGATATCTAGTGCTAAGAGCTGCATAACCAATATTGATTCGGTTCGGTCCCTCCACTCCCATGACTTTTTCGAGAATAAAACCGTACGTGGTGCTCAGGAAATTACTTCTGCCACCCCGGTCATTGCTGACAGTATTTTCTCTAGGATATAACTTAGAAAAAACGAGGCCACTGATACGCAAGCGTTCGGGGAGTTAAGTTTATATTAGCTGCTACAAAAGAAGGGAGACGTCTTAACAGGCATTGTATTAGCTAGTCTTGCTAATTTGCTTGATGAGGATTTGTCAACTTCTTATAAAGCCAAAGGACCTGATTTCTGATAGCCTTTATATTAAAGGAGATGGTGTTATGGAGTTTCTTGCTGAAGCTGTAGGCTGTGGAGTCAGCAAAGAATTGCGTGGTCCGGGTACGGTGTTAGCCATACATGCTGAGGCAGTTAATATCGAGTTATCAACAGGCTTTTGTCTGAGCCTCGTTAGCAATCAGCTGGACTTGGCTCCGAATCGGATTCGGCTGGCTGAATTTGACCAAGTTCGCGGACGGGTCAAGCCTGGTGACATGGTGTGCATTGGCTGGCATCAGCTCTGGCATTACAGCTTCAGTATTGCCTGGCCGAAGCCTTTATTGTCGAATCTCGCTCCGATCATCCCCATGTTTGACAGCCTTGAACCTATGCAAAAGTTGTTACAATCGGGTACGGGAGCATGCCGCTGTTATATGACTGGGGCTAGCGATTCTGTTATTGACAAAAAAGTGGCTGCGGAAGCAGAAAAACTCAACAACGGTTCAAACGGTGAAAGTTTATTGGGCCTCGGAAAGGGCTTGACACCAGCAGGTGATGATATTCTTACAGGCTACTTGGCCGCCGGTCGCAGGCTTGGTCTAGATCTCAGTAGGCACAGGGATATGCCTTATAAGGCGTTTACTGCCACAGGCTCTTTAAGTGCGACTGCCATCTATTTTGCGGCCCGCGGGAGGGTTCAGCAGCGACTGGAGGCTGTTATTAGTGCCTTGGCCAGTTCTTCAGAAGAACTGGTCGCCCCGGCCGAGGCATTAATGGCGGTGGGCAGTAGTTCCGGCAGCGACATGTTATTGGGGGTTTACATTGCTCTTATCAAGTATTTTGCTAAGATTGGAAGCGATATTGCATGACAGAAAAAGTATTGGTCAAGCCAAACGCATATTATGATTCTGCTACACTAATGGCCGCTGCACAGAAGGTAAAGGGCGGCCAAGGTATCAATGAAGCGGTAGCAGTAATGGCTACCCCGGCTAATAAGGAGTTATTGAAAAATGTTGGACTGTTTAGTCCGGAAGCGGAAGTATCAACAGCTCGGGATTTGGTTTTGGCGGTGCAAGGGGATAATGAGAAGGTTGTGACTGCAGCCCTGTTAATGATAGAGGAGCAATTGGCCGGAGCCAAAGAAGATGAAACTACAGACGATAAGGCGCCTATTTCTATTGCCGAAGCGCTAGAAAAGATGCCGGAAGCGAATTTAGCCTTAATTTCCGTTGCTGGCCAATATGCTGTGCGAGAGGCTCGTAACGCCCTGGATTCTGGCCTCAACGTAATGGTATTCAGTGACAATGTGCCCGAGGAGGCGGAACTCGCTCTTAAGGAGCTGGCGGACCAAAAAGGGCTGCTGATGATGGGGCCAGATTGTGGCACAGCCCTGATTGGTGGCACTCCCCTCGCCTTTGCTAATGTGGTAAGGCAGGGTAAGATTGGTATTGTCGCCGCCGCTGGCACTGGTCTACAGGAGGTAAGCACGTTAATTCATCGTATGGGAGGAGGTATCAGCCATGGTATCGGCACCGGAGGTAGGGATGTTAAGGCTACAGTGGGGGGGAGACAGTTACTGGCTGGTATTCGGGCATTGGAGGCAGATCGTACCACTGCGGTAATTGTTGTTACCGGAAAGCCCCCGGCCCCGACAGTTGAACAAAGCTTGCTCAGCCAAATTAAACAATGTCGGAAGCCGGTAATCGTAAACCTGCTGGGAGGCAATGCCGAATCTGCGGCAACCGTCGGCGCTAGCTTTGCACCAACTTTGGAGGACGCAGCTTGTTTGGCCATGCGGGCTATTGGACATCAAGCGGAGATGTCTAAGGAAATCAGGGATGACCTGATTTCGCGCTTCTCCCCAAGCCAACGTTGGTTGCGGGGCCTGTTTACAGGCGGCACCCTGTGCTATGAATCCCAGGTAGTACTCGACGATAAACTTGGCCCCGTCTACTCCAATGCACCGCTACGGCCAGAACAGGAAACAGAGGACATCAGCTACCATGGGCATGTTGTTTTTGATTTGGGAGATGACCGATTTACCCGTGGACGTCCCCATCCAATGATTGAGCCGACAATTCGTGGCGAATGGTTGGCGAAAGTCGCCACCGATCCCGAAACGGCAGTTGTCCTTATGGATTTTGTTCTTGGTTATGGCGCACATCGTGAACCTGTGTTGGCCATTGCGAAAGAATTGGTTGCGGCACAAAAGGAGGCGGCGAAGCACGGTGGCCAACTGATGTTTATCGCTTCCGTGACTGGAACCGAGGACGATCCTCAGGTTCTCAGTAAACAGGTGCGAGCTCTGGAAGCGTTGGGTGTAATTGTCTTGCCCTCCAACCGTCAAGCGGCTGAACAGGCTGCCCTGGTGCTGGATAAGTTGGAAGGGGGGAGAACTGATGTCAATTCTCGAGCAAAAGGTTAAAGTTATTAATATTGGATTGGGTAGTTTCGCCCGGGATTTGCTTGACGCAGGTGTGGATGTTGTCAATGTCGACTGGCGGCCCACCGCTGGCGGGGACGAGGAAGTGCTGGCCATGTTAGACAGGCTGGTACCCATAGCTGAGAAAATAGATGCAGCAAACAATGAAGCCTTCAATCGAGTGATGCAAGCCGAACCGGTTCTGGTTGATTTGGGTCCGGCCCAGGACATGATTGAAGGTCTGCCTGATTGGACACTGTTGCACGCAGGTCCCCCCTTGGAATGGGCGAAAATGAGTGGCCCGATGCGGGGCGCGGTTATCGGAGCTGTGTTGTTTGAAGGGTGGGCGGCGACACCAGAGGAGGCAGAGGAGTTAGCCGCCTCTGGCAGGCTGCAATTTGCCCCTTGCCACCATTACAATGCTGTCGGGCCGATGTCTGGTATGCTCTCGCCGTCAAT
>DAIOXA010000028.1:9815-12005 GCA_036758185.1 Bacillota bacterium | reverse complement strand
GTGGCCTGGCCCCAGGAGGCCATGATGGTCTTTGGCCGGGAGACGGCGGGGCTGCCCCGGGATATCATGGCCTTAGGTCTGCATGTGCGCTTACCCATGGATCCCAAGCATCGATCCCTGAACCTCAGCAACGCAGTGGCGGTGTCCATTTATGAATACCTGCGCCAGTGGGAATTTCCCGGTCTGGTGTAGGCCAGGAGGGGAGAAGATGAGGGAATACAGAACGGTGGCTACCAGGGCCGAGGCGGAGGTTATAGTCAAGAAATCCCGCTTCATCGGCCAGGCGGCGCCTGTGACCGAAGAGGAGGAGGCCGCCGCCTTTGTGGCGGAGATAAAAAAGAAGCATTACGAGGCGACCCACAATTGTCATGCCTGGATCATCGATCCCCTGAACCAGCGCTCCAATGATGACGGGGAACCTTCGGGGACTGCTGGGCGCCCCATGCTGGAAGTGCTGCGCAAGGAGAAATTAGAGCAAGTTGTGGTGGTGGTAACCCGCTACTTCGGGGGCATTCTTTTGGGGGCCAACGGCCTGGTTCGGGCCTATGGCCAGGCCTGTAAGGAGGCCTTGGTGGCTGCAGGGATGGGTAGGATGGTCCCGCACCAGCGCCTTACAGTGGCTATGGATTACACTCTGTATGGCAAGCTGGAAAACCAGGTACGGGAGCGCCAAATAACTGTGTTGGATACCGCCTTTACTGAATTAGTCACGATGACCTTGGGTATCCCGTTGACGCAGGTACCATCGATCCGAGATTGGCTGGTGGATCTATCCAGCGGCCAGGCCCAGATGACCTTGGGCGAAGAATACTACAGTTTTGTAAGGGGAAAATGAGATGAGGGATACTCCCGATTATGCTGGGAAAGGAGCGAGATTATGATTAGATTTGGCCCAGCAGGCAATGGTCAAGCCTTTTACGATGCCGGCTATAAGTCCTCATTGGAGGCGCCGGAATTCTTGGCTAGAGCCGGCCTCAACGCTTATGAGTACCAGTGCGGCCGCGGTGTCAATATCAAGGCAGATTTTTGCCACAAACTGGCTGGGGTCGCAGCGCAGCATGACATTGCCCTCAGCATCCATGCCCCCTACTTCATCAATCTGGCCACCCCCGAACCCAAGGTTCAAGAGAGTTCCCTAAACCATATCCGCAAATCTCTGGTTGCCGCCCAAGCCATGGGAGCGGGACGGATTGTCGTCCACCCCGGCTCGGTGTGCAAGGGTAACTAATTCCCCAGTACCCGGGGATAATGCTCTGCCTGGAGACCATGGGCAAGATCAACCAACTGGGCGCCCTGGAGGAGGTACTTGAGCTTTGTAAGCTGGACGATTGCCTCATGCCCACCGTAGACTTTGGCCATTTACATGCCCGAGGTCTGGGCGCCGTTAAAGGCAAAAAAGAGTTTGAGGAGATTCTCCACCGCATTGACGTCGACCTAGGCGCCCAGGTGGTCGAGAATTTACACATACATTTCAGCCCTATTGAGTATTCCAAGGGTGGAGAGGTTAGGCATCGAACATTTGCCGAAGGCGAATATGGCCCCCATTTTGAACCCTTGGCGGAGATAATTGCCCGGGATCAACTCACCCCAGTGATTATCAGCGAATCTGCCGGCGCCCAGGTGGAGGATGCCCTATTGATGCAGGAGCTATATCGTAGTTACCTTGGCGCAGAAGGAGAGGATCAGGATGAAGTATAGAGGCGTATTCTTTGATTTAGATGGAACTCTGTTGGCAATAGAATTGGATGAGTTCCTCAACCAATATTTTCGGGTCCTGACGGCAAAGGCTGCTCCCTTTGTAGAGCCCCAGCATTTCATGAAATCCCTGTTGGAGGCCACGGGCAAAATGCTCTATAATGATGGCTCCAAGACCAATGAGGAAGTCTTTATGGAGGACTTTTTTCAAAGGGTGGATAATGAACCCCAAGAGCTGATGCCCGTCTTCGACGATTTTTACCGCAAGGAATACCGCCTGCTGGGCAAGGATATTCTGCCCCGCTCCGAGGCCCGCCAGGCTGTGGAAATGGCGGTGGCCGGGGGCGCCCAGGTGGTGCTGGCCACCAACCCCCTCTTTCCCCGCTTGGCCGTAGATGCCCGCCTGGAATGGGCAGGCCTGGCCAACTACCCCTTCCGACACATTACCACCTACGAGAATAGCAGCTATTGCAAGCCCAATCCGGCCTATTATGG
>DAIOXA010000028.1:8540-9805 GCA_036758185.1 Bacillota bacterium | reverse complement strand
AGATTTTGGCCACAACCGGCCTCCGGGGCCAGCATTGTCTGATGGTGGGTAACGACACCAAGGAGGACTTGGTGGCTGCCGAGCTGGGCTTTGACACCTTTCTTTTGGAGGACTATATCATCGACAGGGGGTCCCCCTACACCCCCACCTGGCGAGGTGGATGGGCGGATCTCTTGGAGGTGCTGGGTCAATGATGACCACCGAAAAGCGCGTTCTCACCTTGCTGGCCCAGAACTTTTATTCTCCGGCATCGGCGGAGGAGCTGGCCCTGGAGTTGAAGCTAAGTCGCAAACAAGTGGATTCTGTCTTGGCCAGTTTGGTCCGTGGGGGAATCCTTGAGGAGCACCAAGGGGACTATTACTTTAATTCGGAATCAGATACAGTTGCCGGCCATTACCAGGCTCATATTAGGGGTTATGGTTTTGTCCATGTCGGCGGGGACAGGCAGTACTATGTCAGTCCCGGTTCAACTCGGGGCGCCCAGGATGGGGATATCGTGCTGGGGGAGGTTAAGGCCCGGGAGCCCGGCAAGGCGCCATTGATTCAGATCACAGACTTTCTCCACCGCAATGAGCGGCTGGTGGCTGCCAGTTTCCACGAGGGATCGGGCTTAGGTAGCGTTCAGGTCGGGAATCGCCGAATCATGATTCCTCCCCGAGCTGCCCAAGGCGCCCAGGACGGCGACTGCGTACTGGCGGCTATTTCTGGCTGGGAGGGTCGGGTAGTCGGCATCCTGGACAGCGCCGACGGTGGCAGGTTGGATCTATTGAATATTGCCGCCCGCAGGGGGATAACACCCCCCTTCCCGCCACCAGTGGAGGAAGCGGCGCAAGGACTTGCCAACGACTTGGCCCTGGACGGCGAGGCGGCCCAAGACCTGGACGATGGCTTTTCCCTAGTTAAACTGGACAATGGCAATTGGCAGTTGGGGGTCCATATTGCCGATGTCGCCCACTATGTCCCCCGGGGTGGAGTGCTAGACCGAGAGGCTGCCCAGCGTTCCCTGAGTGTCTATCTCTTGGACCGGGAGATTCCCATGTTGCCGGCCAGATTATCTCGCGACCTGTGTTCATTGTTGCCTGGAAGGGATCGCCCCGCCATCAGCTGTTTGGTTGAACTGACTCCCCAGGGCGAAGTTCAGAATTACCAGTTTGCCGAGACGGCGATACGCTCCCGATCTCAGCTCAGCTATACCCAAGTGGATGAAGGAAATTGCGATCCCTGGGATGTATTGGTCAGCAATGCCCTTAGTTTGGTGGCCAAGC
>DAIOXA010000028.1:1301-8515 GCA_036758185.1 Bacillota bacterium | reverse complement strand
GAGGGGTTGCCCCTGAGTATGGAAGCACGTTCGGCCAGCACTGCCCGAGAGTTGGTGGAAGAGTTTATGATCCTGGCCAATGAGCTGGCGGCAGATTACCTCCATACCAAGGGAATAGCCTTTCTCTATCGGGGCAATGCCGGGTGCCAGCCGGGGCGAGGAGATGACCTAAACAGCTTTATCTCCCGCTGGGGGTATCATCTAGATTACCCGCCTAGCTCTATGGAGCTACAGCAGTTTCTCCAGGGAATAGCTTTCTCTCCAGAGCTGATTCCCATCAGCCGCAAACTGGCCAGATGCCTGCAAAAATCCAGGTACAGTTGCATCCCCATGGGCCACTATAATTTGGGGCTGGACCGCTATCTCCACTTTAGCTCCCCCATCCGTCGCTATTCCGACCTCTTTATCCATCGCCTGCTCAAGCAGGCGGTGCGGGAGGCTTCAACCCAAGAGCTGGAAAGGGATTTGCCCAGAATCGCCGAGCAATCCTCCTTTCGCGAGCGCCTAGCCCAGGATGTGGAGGGGGAATGCCTGGAGCTGAAAAAACTTCAATTCATGGAAGCTGCGGGAGATACAGTGTTTTCGGGATTGGTCACCGATATGACGGGAAGCGGCCCTTGGGTTGTGCTCAATAACACCGCCGAGGGTGTTGTGGTGGCTGGGGCGAACAGGGATATGCTGAGCCAATTTGCTCCTGGGGACAGAATTGAGGTCAGGGTTCATAAGTTAGACTACAAGGGCAAACAGTTGTATTTTGCTATTGTATGACTTGACAGAAAACAAAAGTAGTGATATTCTATTGATAATCATTACTAGTTTAGGAAGAAGGGTTTGTCCATGGCTAAACCCCGCAATACCAAGCAGCGTCAGTTGATTCTCAACGTACTCAAGGGGACCAAGAGTCATCCTTCGGCAGACTGGGTGTATCAGCAGGTCCAGGAAGTAATGCCCAATGTCAGCTTGGGTACGGTATATCGGAATCTCGGCGTCCTTAAAAAGCAAGAACTGATCCAGGAATTGCGGCATACCGGTAGCCAAAGCCGATATGATGGGAATCCTCTTCCCCATTATCATTTTTTCTGTATTAACTGTGACAGGATTGACGATGTTCCCTTGGATTACTGGGAAGATATTGAAGGGATTATCCGGGGGCAGATGCCAGAGTATGTAGTCCTGGGCCACAGCACCGACTTTTTCGGTTTGTGCCCTAAATGTAAGGACAAAAAAAGGAGGAGTGAAACCGATGGCAGTATTTGTTTGTAAGGAATGCGGTGGGGAAAAAGAAGGTCGCTGTAAGCCCCGCAAGTGCCCCAGCTGTGGCGCGGCTAATTCCTTTGACAAGAAAGAATAGCAACATAGGACCCTCCCGGCAGTGGGAGGGTTTTTCAAAAGCAGGCCAACTTCATCAATATTGGCCGGGGGCAGACGGTGGTGGAGGCAGATCTCATCCGGGCGCCTGGGAATTACAGAACAGATTGTTGGCGATTGGTATATAGTGCCGGAACCATAAGTTGCATTGAGCATATTGAGTCAGATATTACGAAATAGCTTCTGGGGGAACTTGCGCCCGAAAAACGGTATCTTGGCGCAGGGCGCCTTGCAGTATAGTCATTCATGCGGTGTAGGCTGATTGATTCTTCTGAGGTCATGGATGGTAAAGGACCGGGTCCGCTGGCATTGGCAGCAGGCCTGGTCCTTGGCGTATGGGTTATATTTGTTGCAGTAGTTCTGCTAGCTCCCGTTCCAGCAGCTCCCGAATTTCCTTGCCGTCACTGTAATGCTGGGCTTGCTGCCACAGCTCCTGACATCTCTTGGTGTCCAGGGCGCGGATTACCGCCTTGACCTGGGGGATGCTGGAGGCGCTCATGCTGAACTCATCTAATCCTAAGGCCACTAACAGGGGAGCCGCCAGGGGTTCGCCGGCCATCTCGCCGCACATGCCGACAAACTTGCCATGCTTATGCCCTGCACTGATTACCTGGTCAATGAGGCGGAGCACGGCGGGGTTGAAGGGATCGTACAGGTACGAGACCTTCTCATTCATGCGGTCGACGGCACAGGTGTATTGAATCAGGTCATTGGTGCCGATGCTGAAAAAGTCCACCTCTTGGGCGAAGTGGTCGGCCTGCACAGCCGCTGCGGGAATCTCCACCATAATGCCCAGCTTGTATTCCCGGGTAAACTCAGTCCCTTCTGCCTCCAGCTCGGCTTCCACTTGCCGGAGCAGCTCCTTGGTGCGGCGCACCTCTCCCAAGGTGGCAACCATGGGTAGCATAATCCAGGGATTGCCGGTGACTCCGGCCCGGAGGATGGCCCGGAGCTGCACCTTGAAGAACTCAGGATTGGCCAGGCAGAGGCGGATGGCTCGGTTGCCCAGGAAGGGGTTCAGTTCTTTGTCCATCTGTAGGTAGGGAAGTTCTTTGTCGCCGCCGATGTCCAGGGTGCGGATGATGACGGGCAGCTCACCAAAGGCTTCCAACACCTTGTGATAAGCGGCGTACTGTTCCTGCTCCGAGGGCATGTCCTTGCGATCCATGTACAGAAATTCTGTGCGGTACAGGCCCACTCCCTGGGCGCCATAGGCCAAAGCGCTGTCCACATCGTGGGGGGTGCCGATATTGGCGGCCAGTTCAAAGGTCTTGCCGTCGGTGGTCTGGGCGGACAAGTCCTTGAGGGCCAGGAGTTCAGCCCTGCGCTCTGCAAGCTTTTGTCTACGCACCTCATACTCGGCTATGGTAGCTTCATCGGGGTGGACCAGGACCTGGCCGACGCCGCCATCGACGATGACTGTGTCTCCTGAAGCAATACCGCCAAATTCCCCTACGCCCACAACAGCAGGTATTTCCAAGGACCTGGCCATAATGGCGCTATGGGAAGTCCTGCCGCCAATCTCGGTGACAAAGGCCAGGACCTTAGTCCTGTCCATTTGGGCGGTGTCCGATGGCGCCAAGTCGTGGGCAAAGACCACAGCGGGCTCGGTTATATTGCCCAGGGAACCCGTTTCCACCCCCATGAGGTTGTTAACCCAACGGGTCCTGATATCCCGGACGTCGGCGGCTCGACCGCGCATATATTCATCCTCCATGGCGTCAAACATACTGGCAAAGTCTTCGCTAGCATCGTAAACGGCCGCCTCGGCGTTGTTGCCTTGAGCAATTTTTTCGGTGATGGCCTTAACAAACATGGGGTCCTCCAGCAGCATGAGATGGGCGTCAAAGATTGCGGCCTCATCTTCCCCGACCTTGGATGCTAAGTTGCTGCGTATGTCCTGGAGCTGCCCTTTAGTCACCGTCTGGGTCCCATTCAACCTTGACAGTTCTCCTTCTTTTCCGTCAGGGGTTATTTCGTACCTAGGTAGCTCTGGTTGAGAATCATTGACGACGAAGGCTTTTCCGATGACGATGCCTTGGGATGCGGCAATTCCTTTAATCACTAGCAATCTTCCCCTTTCGCTAGACACTATAAGATATTATATCATGGATAGACAGTTTTGCTAGAAAATACTCCGTATCTAGAAACAAAGTGGTATAATTGCCTCATAGGAGAGTGGTCAATATGGTCATTGATTTGCGCAGTGATACTGTAACTCAACCCACCCAGGACATGCGTAGGGCTATTGAAGGCGCCCCAGTGGGGGATGATGTCTATGGCGAGGACTTGACTGTCCGGGAACTGGAGGAGCGGGGGGCGGAGCTTACAGGCAAGGAAGCTGCTGGCGGTGTTGACGGCGACAAATAAGGGCGACGAGATCATAATGGAAGATCAGATGCACATGATTTGGTATGAGGTGGCGGGAATCGCCGCCTTGGCTGGGGTGCAGATTCGTGCGCTGCCGGGCAAGTATGGGGTTGTGACTGTAGAGCAACTAAAGTCTGCCGTGCGGAATGAAGATATTCACTTTCCCAGCAGTGCCATGTTCTGTATGGAAAATACCCACAACCGGGCGGGGGGCGCCGTCCTCCCCCTGGAGCAAATGCGGGCCCTGGCCACGGCGGCCCGGGAGGCGGGGCTGTGGGTACACACCGACGGCGCCAGGATTTTCAATGCCGCCACCTATCTTGAGGTAGATGCCAAGGAACTGGCTGCATGTACCGATAGCATGATGTTCTGTCTGTCCAAGGGGCTGGCGGCCCCAGTGGGTTCCCTTTTGGTGGGTCCCCAGGAGTTTATTGAGCGGGCCAGGAAATTCCGCAAGATGGTGGGAGGCGGTATGCGCCAAGCCGGGGTGCTGGCGGCAGCGGGCCTCATTGGCTTAAATACCATGCGCCTGCGCCTGGCGGAGGACCATGACAATGCCCGAATATTGGCGGAGGGTTTGGCAGAATCGGGAGTAGAGATGGATTTGCGCACCGTCCAAACAAATATCCTCCGCTTTAGCGTGCCGGGTTCTGCCCAGGATTACTCAGCCCAGCTAAAACACAACGGAATTCTGGCTAATGCCTATGGCGCCCATGGTATCCGTTTTGTCACTCATTATCAGGTAAGTAGGGGGGATGTGGACAAGGTATTATCTGTCTCGGCACGGCTGCTGAGGTAAGTGACATGTGGCAGGCCAGCATAATAGGTAATCGCGACCTGCATGGCAAAAATAAGGAGGCCATGTCAATTGAAACTGGTTACCCAAGTCTACAATTCTCTGGTTGCCATTAGGAGCTTCCTAGTCAAGCAACGTTCCTCCAAGATAAAAGTTGGCTTTTTCCGCACTGTCAGCATGATGCTGAAGGGCTTTTACGGGGAGGCCTATGTCCTCTATGATTTCCAGAATAACGACTCCAAGGATTACTTGGCCCACTTTGCCAGGTTTAGGACCCGGTTTATAAACGGTCCCTACAAAATTATGCTGAGGGATAAAGCTGTGTTTCAGACTGTCATGAGTTCGTACATCGACATACCCCGCAGTCTCGGAACAATCAGGCGCGGCCAATTTTTTCCCATAGTGGCAGGGCTATCTTTGGACAAGCTGCTGGAATCCCTGGACGACTCCGGGGTAATAATAAAGCCCCTGGAGGGGAGCGGCGGCTATAACGTCATGCGCCTGAGGGCCAGGGGTGAGGAATTCTTCTTAAATGACAAGAGTATCGGTCGGCAACAATTACTGGACTGGTTTGCAGAATTGAACAATTACCTTATCAGCGAATATGTCCAACAGGGTAGTTACGCCCAGAAGATTTTTCCCGACTCCACCAACACCATCCGCATGGTGACTATGGTTGACCCGACAACGGGGGTACCCTTTATCGCCATGGCCGTCCATCGGTTCGGAAGCTCGACAACCGTTCCCACGGACAATTGGACCCAGGGAGGGATGAGCGCCAGGATCAATGCGGAGACGGGAGTAATGGGGAAGGCGGCCACATATTGCTACGCCACAAATCAGCTGCTATGGCTTTCCCATCATCCCGAGACGGGGGCGAAAATAGAAGGAGAAATGGTGACTAACTGGGAAGAGGTAAAGGAAAAAATCCTGCGCCTTGCTCAAGTCTTTTCCTTCATTAAGTATGTGGGCTGGGATGTGGTGCCAACCGATAAGGGTATCAAAGTCATCGAAGGCAACAACTTCCCAGAGATCAACACCCTCCAGGTGCATCAAGGCCTGTTGACTGATCCCCGGGTAGCAAACTTTTATAAGCACTATAAAGTTATATAGGACTAATACGAAAAGGCAACTCCGGTTAGGAAAGGGAGTTGCCTTTTATTATTGCCTAAGAATAGCCTCACATAAAGGGCAAATAATAATACAGGCCGGCTTGCACAGGAGGAGAACCGCAATGGCAAATAAATTGTATAGTTTTCTGGTGACAATTAAGAGCTTCTTGACCCGACAGCTGTCTTCTCAGGTGAAGGTCGACCTTTTCCTCACTCTCAGCATGTTGCTGCAGGGCTTTTATGGGGAATCTTACGTGCTCTACGATTTCTCAAAGAATAACCCCAAGGAATACCTCTCGGACTATGCCCGGTTCAGGACTCGTTTCATCAACAATCCCTACAATATTATGCTGAGGGACAAGAATGTTTTTCAGACGATTATGAGTCCATATATTGACGTGCCCCGGAGCTTGGGGATCTTCAGGGGCGGGCAATTCTACCCCAGAACGGCGGGGCTATCCCTGGAGAAAATACTGGAATCTCTGTCCGACTCCGGGGTAATTATCAAACCCCTGGAGGGAAGCGGTGGCTACAATGTCATGCACCTCACTGCCGAGGGTGGGGATGTATTATTAAACCATGAGAGAATAGGTCGGCAGCAATTAGATGACCGCCTGTCCACCCTGAACAAGTACTTGGTTGCTGAATATATCCAGCAGGGTGACTATGCCAAGAAGGTTTTCCCCGACTCCACCAACACCATACGCATGGTAACCATGGTTGACCCGGCCACAGGAGAACCCTTTATCGCCACAGCCGTCCACAGATTCGGGACCTCTAAGACGGCGCCCACAGACAATTGGACCCAGGGGGGCCTAAGCGCAAAAGTCGATGTCGAGACGGGGATCCTGGGTAAAGCGGCGCCATTTCCCTGGTCGGGGCAACTAACCTGGCACTCCCTGCACCCCGAGACAGAGGCAAGAATCGAAGGTGAAATTGTGCCGAATTGGAGTGGTATTAAAGAGGATATCCTCAGTCTCGCCAGGAACTTCTCCTATATTAAGTATGTAGGCTGGGATGTTGTAGCTACCAACTCTGGGGTCAAGGTAATTGAAGGCAATAATTATACCGATATAAACTTGCTCCAGGTTCATCAGGGTCTGCTGACCGATGCCAGGGTGGTCAACTTTTATAAGCATTACCATGTAATATAGTCTGTGGGAATTAGGCAATTCCTGTTTTCCCAGGAGTTGCTTTTTATTTGTGGTAAACCCCTGTATTGGGACATACCCTGTATTATAGGAGGTGGGACGAGTATGCGGTCAAAAATATATGTTGTCGGGATAGCCGGGGTTGTTCTGCTTCTGGCCCTGGGTTTTCAGATTCTGCCTTCGCCATGGCAGGGCGGGGCGGCAGGCTGGTTCAGCGCCCTCTGGTATGGGGTGGCCTTGGCGGCGGGTCTGGGTTATTGGCGCAAATTTGATTTGGCCAAGGCCGAAGAGAGAGTACACATTTTGGAAGGGCTCAAGATCGCTCTGGATCACATAGATGAAGTAATTGCTCTTATAAGAAGATCCAAGGATGATATCACTGCCCGGGAGGGTCTCATGGAAACTTTTAGCCTTACC
>DAIOXA010000028.1:0-1291 GCA_036758185.1 Bacillota bacterium | reverse complement strand
GCCAGGGAAGAACGCAAGAAAGCTCTGGAGCGAGCCAGCCAGGCCAGGAGCCAAAGCAGACAGGAAAAAAAGCAGAAACTAGGGCATGGGCATTCCAGTATGATATAATTAGGGCAGCCAAGGAGAAGGCGGTGAAACAGTGACCAAGCATCAACAACTCTTAAAACATATAGAGCAACTGCCCCTGGGCCACAAGATTTCTGTGCGCCAGATTGCCAAGGAACTTGAGGTCAGCGAGGGCACTGCCTATCGGGCAATCAAAGAGGCCGAGAATCGGGGTTTGGTCAGCACCGTTCCGCGAGTGGGGACGGTGCGCATCGAGGACAAGCTGGACATTCAACAACTGACCTTTGCCGAGATTGTCAACATAGTCGATGGCAGCATCCAGGGTGGTCGCGTAGGCTTACACAAGTCTCTGGACAAGTTCTTCATTGGCGCCATGGAGCTGGAGTCCATGGGCAGATATGTTGAAGGCGACAGCCTGTTAATAGTGGGCGATCGGGAAGAGGCCCAGCGCCTCGCCCTGGATCGGGGGGCAGGAGTGCTGATCACTGGGGGGTTTGATGCTTCACCTGCCATCAGGGCTATTGCCGACGAGCGGGAGATACCCGTCATCTCCTCCAGTTATGATACTTTTACCATTGCCACCATGATTAATCGCGCCATCCATGACCGAATGATTAAGAAGGATATTATCCGGGTCGAGGATGTCATGGTCCGAGATCCCTTTCCCCTGTCGGTAGATGATACCGTTGCCGGCTGGCTTACCCTATCTCGGCGCAGCGGGCACAGCCGCTTCCCCGTGGTGGATACGGCTTTGCGGGTGGTGGGAATTATCACCGGCCGGGATGTTATTGGCGCTAACCCCGATACTCCCCTGGAACGTGTGATGACGAAAAAGCCGCAAATGGTAGAACTCAAGGCTTCAATATCTTCAGTGGCCCACCAGATGGTGTGGTTGGGTATCGAAATGATGCCGGTGGTGGAAGACAGGCAGCTGAGGGGAGTGGTTACCCGCTCGGATGTGCTCAAGGCCCTGCAGCTTTCCCAGCGCCAGCCCCATGTGCAGATGACCCATGCCGACACCATCCTCAGCCAGTTTAGTCAAGAGTTGAAGGAGGATAAGGTGACCCTTCGCGGCAGTATGCCCCCAGTTGCCATGGAAAGGGGAAGCGTTTCTTATGGTTCATTGCTTACTGTAATGACGGAGGCTGCCGCCGCCTTGCTGCGACAGTACCGCTTTCCCGACATCGTGGCCGAGTCCATCAATATCTTCTTCTTACACCCCGTT
>DAIOXA010000027.1:0-12493 GCA_036758185.1 Bacillota bacterium | reverse complement strand
TTGTCGCGTCAGTTAAAGAGGCAACACCCGGCGGGGTTGTCAAGAAAGGCGAGGTGGTCAGGGCTGTCATCGTTCGCACCAAGACCGGCCTCCACCGCAGGGATGGATCCCATATCCGCTTTGACGATAACGCCGCAGTAATCATCAACGATGCAAAGAATCCCAGGGGTACTCGTATCTTCGGACCCGTCAGCCGCGAACTGCGGGAGCGGGACTTTATGAAAATCGTCTCCCTGGCGCCCGAAGTCCTGTAGCCTGTGAAGGAGGTGGATGACAGTGGCCAAAGTTCACGTCAAAAGAGGAGATAGGGTCCAAATCCTATCCGGCAAGGATAAGGACAAGACCGGAAAAGTATTAGAAGTACTGCCCCGTTCCGGCAAGGTGATAGTTGAAGGGGTAAACGTAATTAAAAAACATCAACGGCCCACCCGCGATAACCCCCAGGGCGGCATCATAGATATGGAGGCGCCCATCTATAGCGCCAAGGCGATGCTGGTCTGCCCCCGCTGCAAAAAGCCAGCCCGAGTTGGTCGCAAGTTCCTGGCCGACGGAGAAAAGGTTCGTTTCTGCAAAAATTGCGGTGAGGTCAACGAATAACTGACCAAAGCGGAAGGGAGGTCACACAATGTCAAGACTGAAAGAATATTATACGCGGGAAATTGTCCCCGCTCTCCAGAATAAATTCAATTACTCCAGCATCATGGAAGTCCCCAAGATAACCAAGGTCGTGGTTAATATGGGTGTAGGTGATGCTAAGGAAAACCCCAAATTCCTAGAGAATGCCGTGGAAGAATTATCCATTATTACCGGTCAGAAGCCCGTCATCACCAAGGCGAGAAAGGCCATCGCTGGCTTTAAGATCCGTGCCGGCATGCCCATCGGAACCATGGTAACCCTCAGGGGCGAGCGCATGTACCACTTTCTTGATCGCCTAATTAACATCGCCCTCCCCCGGGTCCGGGACTTCCGCGGAGTATCTCCCAAGGCCTTTGACGGTCGCGGCAACTATACCATGGGACTCAAGGAGCAACTAATTTTCCCGGAAATAAATTATGATAAAGTAGAGAAGGTTCGCGGCATGGATGTCGTAATCGTAACCACCGCCAAGACAGACGAAGAAGGCCGGGAACTGCTCAAAGGTTTCGGTGTCCCCTTCAGGCAATAATGATTACAAGGAGGGTAATGACGGGTGGCAAAAAAATCAATGATTGCCAAGCAGAAACGGGACCCCAAATTTAGCGTCCAGGCGTACAACCGCTGCAAAATATGCGGACGTCCCCATGCATATATGCGCAAGTTTGGCATGTGCCGTATCTGCTTCCGCAACTTGGCCCATAGAGGTCAGATCCCTGGCGTCAGAAAAGCCAGCTGGTAGCGTTAGGAAAGGAGGTCCATCCAGATGACTATGACAGACCCGATTGCCGACATGCTGACAAGAATCAGGAATGCCAACACGGCCCTACACAACAGCGTGGAAGTTCCGGCATCAAAGATAAAGATTGCATTGGCCGGGACCCTCAAGGAAGAAGGTTTTATCGAAGATTTTGAGCTGGTCCAGGACAATAAGCAAGGTGTTATCAGAATCAAACTGCGCTATGAAAGCGGCAGGCGCAAGATTATTACAGGAATCAAACGAATCAGCAAGCCCGGACTAAGGGTTTATGCCAAGAAGGACGAGATCCCCAGGGTATTGGGTGGTCTGGGCATCGCCATCATCTCAACCTCCCAGGGAGTTATGGTGGACAAAAAGGCCCGCGCTGCTGGACTAGGCGGCGAAGTCCTATGCTACGTTTGGTAACCATCGCGACGGAGGTGTAGTTATGTCCAGAATTGGCAAAAAGCCGGTTGATCTTCCTACCGGCGTGGAAGTTTCTATAGCCGACGGCAATGTTGTCACAGTAAAAGGACCCCTGGGCCAACTGGAACAACAGCTGCCCCAGGCAATTCAGATCAACATCGAAGCAAATCAGGCGATGGTCACCAGGCCCTCAGATCAAAAGGATCATCGCGCCTTGCACGGGCTAACCCGCAGCTTGTTGGCCAACATGGTGGAAGGGGTTACCAAGGGCTATATGCGCAACCTAGAACTAGTTGGTGTTGGTTACCGCGCAGCTCTTCAGGGTGGTGACCTCAGCCTGACAGTGGGATATTCCCATCCAGTGGTAATAAATGCTCCCCATGGCATAGAGTTCGAAGTCCCTGCCCCCACTAAAATCAGCGTCAAGGGAATCGATAAGCAAGCGGTCGGTCAGATTGCAGCGGAGATCCGCGCCGTCCGCAAGCCCGAGCCATACCTCGGCAAGGGCATTAAATATGAAGGCGAACAGATCCGGCGCAAAGTTGGCAAAGCCGGTAAGTAATGCGCCGAAAGGAGTGAGCCCGGTTGGGTGGCAAAATAAATCCGCGTAAGCAAAGGCACATGCGGGTCCGCAAGAAAGTCTTCGGCACCAAAGAGCGTCCCCGTCTCAATGTCTTTCGCAGCGCCAACCATATTTATGCACAGCTCGTAGATGATAGTAAAAACCATACCTTGGTCTCTGCATCAACCCTGGATGAGGCAGTGAAGGCAGAAGTCAGCTACGGAGGCAACAAAGAGGCTGCAAAGGTCGTCGGCCGCGTGCTGGCTGAGAAAGCTCAAAAAGCCGGGATTTCCACAGTAATATTTGACCGGGGCGGATTCATTTACCACGGACGAATCAAAGAACTGGCCGACGCAGCGCGCGAAACCGGCCTGGAATTCTAGGCAAGGGAGGTAACAGCTTTGAAGTCCAATATTGATGCAACAACTCCAGAATTGACCGAAAAGGTCGTCAGCATAAACAGGGTAGCCAAGGTTGTAAAGGGCGGTCGTCGTTTCAGCTTCAGTGCCCTTGTGGTTGTTGGGGACGGCAATGGCCGGGTAGGAACCGGGTTTGGCAAGGCCGGAGAAGTGCCCGAAGCAATTCGTAAGGGAATCGAAGACGCTAAAAAGAACATCGTCAAGGTTCCTGTGGTCGGCACCACCATTCCCCATGAAATTACCGGCAAATACGGCGCAGGTTATGTCCTTCTCAAGCCCGCTTCAGAAGGCACTGGCGTCATCGCCGGCGGTCCTGTCCGCGCCGTCTTAGAGGCGGCAGGCTACAGGGATATTCTCACCAAGTCCCTGGGTTCTTCCAATGCTATCAACATGGTGGGCGCAACCGTAGCTGCCCTAAAGGATCTCAGGACAGCGGAGGAGATTGCCCGCCTCCGGGGCAAGACTGTCGGAGAAATCCGGGGTTAGGGGGGACTATGGTGGAAAAACAAATTCAAGTAAAATTGGTGCGCAGCTCCATCGCCAGGCCAAAGGATCAGCGCTTGACCTTAAAGGCCCTGGGACTTTCCAAACTTAACCAAGTAGTCGTAAAGCCTGATAACCCCCAGGTTCGGGGCATGATTGCCAAAGTAGCCCACCTGGTTCAGGTTATTGAGTAAGGAGGTGCAGACTGTGAAACTTCATGAGCTTAAACCCGCTCCTGGCGCCCGCAAGACATCCAAGCGCAAGGGCATTGGCATAGGCAGTGGCCTGGGCAAGACAGCCGGTCGCGGCCAAGATGGCCAGAATTCCCGCAGTGGCGGCGGTGTCCGACCAGGCTTTGAAGGCGGTCAGATGCCTCTGCATCAGAGGATTCCTAAGCGCGGTTTTACCAGCAAGTTCAAGAAGCACTTTGCCGAAATAAACGTCACCGACCTGAACAGATTTGCCGAAGGGACCCAAGTGACCCCGGAACTGCTTCAAGAAGCAGGCGTAATTAAAAGAACTCGGGACGGAGTGAAAATCCTCGGCAATGGCCAGCTAAATGTAAAACTCGACGTGCGTGCTCACCGTTTCAGTAAAGGAGCCGAGGAAAAAATAAAGGCTGCCGGTGGCAGCGTCGAGGTGATATAATATGCAATTGTTGGCTACTTTACGCAACGCGTGGCATATCAAGGACATTCGGCGCAAGCTTCTCTTTACCCTGGCCATGATCCTAGTCTATCGCCTGGGATCCTTTGTTCCGGTGCCGGGTATTGATCGGGCCGAGATAGCGAGAATTCTAGGCAGCGGTGGGGGTGGAGGCGGTGGCCTCTTCGGCCTCTTCGATGTTTTCGCCGGGGGCGCCCTCTCTAATTTTTCCGTCTTCGCCATGGGTATTATGCCCTACATCAATGCTTCCATCATCATGCAGTTGCTGCAGGTGGTAATCCCTAAGTTCGAGGAATGGGCCAAGGAAGGACCCGAAGGCCGTAAGAAATTGATGCAGATCAGCCGCTACGGCACCGTGGTTCTGGCTTTGATTCAATCCATTGGCATGTCCTTTGCCTTTAGCGGCGCCATTAGCGTCAGCAGAGCCACAGACCCAGCCGCTTTCTACCTCGCCCTGGTTGTCATTGTGTTGTCTTTGACTGCGGGCACCGCCTTCCTCATGTGGCTAGGCGAGCAAATTACCGATAAGGGAATCGGCAACGGCATTTCTATCATCATCTTTGCCAGCATCGTCTCTCGCCTGCCCTTAGTTACAGTTCAGACCTTCGCCTTGCTGCAGGCTGGCGAAGTCAACATCTTCCAGGTCTTGCTGCTCCTGGCCTTGGCATTGGTTGTTGTAGCCGGGATGATCTATGTCTCCGAAGGCGAGCGCAGGGTTCCCGTGCAGTATGCCAAGCGTGTGGTAGGCCGCAGGATGTATGGAGGCGCCAGCAGCCATATCCCCCTCAAGGTCAACCAAGCCGGCGTCATTCCCGTCATTTTCGCAACTTCGCTGACAATGCTTCCCGAGACCATCGGCAACTTCTGGCAGAACAACATTTTGCAAAAAATTGCCGCCTTCTTTACCCTAAACACCGTGTCCGGGACGCTTATCGCAACAGCATTGATCATATTCTTTGCCTTCTTCTACACCGCCATTACCGTCAACCCCACCGATCTGGCTGATAACATGCGCAAAAACGGTGGCTTTATCCCCGGCATTCGCCCGGGACGTCCCACCGCTGGCTACATCCAGCGCATCATCAACAGGATAACCTTGGTTGGCGCTCTGTTCATCGCCCTTGTCTTCGCCCTTCCCTATTTATTACAGGGCGTTGTAGGCATGCAAATCGGCATCGGCGGCACCTCACTGCTGATTATCATCGGCGTCGCCCTGGAGACCATGAAGCAAATCGAAAGCCAGATGCTGATGCGCCACTACAAGGGCTTCATGTAGGAGGCGAGGACATGCGTTTAGTCTTGCTGGGTCCCCCCGGCGCTGGGAAGGGCACCCAAGCAGAATTTATCAAAGAGCATTTCGGCATTGCCCATATATCCACCGGCTATATGCTCCGGGCAGCCCGCCAGGAGCAAACCCCCCTGGGGTTGGAGGCAGAAAAGTACATGGAAGCTGGCGAACTGGTTCCCGATGCCGTTGTCGTTGGCATAGTAACAGAGCGCCTATCCGAGCCCGATTGCCGCCATGGTTTTCTTTTGGATGGGTTCCCTCGCACCGTGGAGCAGGCCTTGGCCTTGGAAGAGGCTAAGATTATCCTCGATGCCGTAATCAGCATCGAGGTGTCCCGGGAGAGCTTGATCCAACGCCTCAGTGGCAGGAGGATTTGCCGCAGTTGCGGGCGTGCCTGGCATCTAGAATTCAATCCCCCGCCGGGATCAGAAACCTGCCAGTGTGGCGGCGAGCTGTTTCAGCGCAGCGATGATAGCAGTGAGACGGTGCAAGCGCGTCTCGATGTATACCAAGAGCAAACCAGCCCCCTAAAAGTTTGGTATGATGAGCGGGGCTTGCTCCTGCCGGTAAACGGCGATCAGGCCATCGACCTTGTCTTCGCCGACATCCTAGAAAGCTTAGGAGCAACCCGATGATAATTATCAAATCCCCCCGGGAAATTGAGATAATGGCCGAGGCAGGTGAAATCACTGCCCTAGCCCATCAGGTGGTAAAAGAGGCTGTTGCTCCGGGAATATCTACCAAGGAATTGGATAGATTAGTTGAAGTATTTTTAAAATCAGCAGGGGCAATTTCTGCCTTCAAAGGCTATGGCGGATTCCCTGCCAGCATTTGCACTTCTGTAAACAACCAGGTTGTCCACGGAATACCCTCGGATGATGTAATTCTCCAAGCAGGTGATATCCTGAGTGTCGACATCGGCGCCATTTATGACGGCTATGTCGGCGACGCAGCAGCAACCTACCCTGTGGGAGAGATTTCCCCAGAATCTGAAAAGCTCTTGAAAGTTACCGCAGCTTCCCTGATGCAGGGAATAGAACAAGCGGTGGAGGGTAATCGCCTATCTGATATTTCTGCGGCAGTACAGCAATGGGTAGAATCCAACGGTTTTTCGGTGATTCGCGACTATGTTGGCCATGGCATTGGCCAGCAGATGCATGAGGATCCCCAGATCCCCAACTTCGGGCGCCCCGGGTTTGGCCCGCGGCTGACGCCGGGAATGGTATTTGCCATTGAACCCATGGTCAATGCTGGCAAGTACCATGTTAAAACCCTGGCAGACGGCTGGACCGTGGTGACCGTCGATGGCTCACTGTCAGCGCATTTTGAGCACACGGTGGCAATTACGCCCCAGGGGCCCAGGATCCTGACTATGGTGGGTTGAGGAGGATTGAGTATGCTATTCGCACCCGGCGACGTTGTTTGTTCCAGTGCTGGCCGAGATAAGAATCATCTGTATGTGGTGGTCTCCCTTGCCCTGGGCAGGGTGTTGGTGGCAGATGGGCAGAGGCGGACAATCCGCAATGCCAAGCCCAAAAACCCCCTGCACCTGGAATTGGTCGGCGGTGGGGACGCTGCAGCCCTAACAGATCATGAGATCAGGCAACTCCTTCAGAGGATGGTGGAGCTATCCCAAAAGTGTAAAGAAAAGGGAGGGAACTGAATGGCGAAACAGGATGTCATCGAAGTAGAGGGTCGCGTAGTCGATGCGCTCCCCAATGCAACATTTCGCGTTGAGCTAGAGAATGGTCATACAATCATGGCCTACGTCCGTGGTAAACTCCGAATGAATTTTATAAGAATATTACCCGGAGACCGGGTTTCCTTGGAACTATCACCATATGATCTCACTAAGGGGCGAATTACTTATCGCCATAAATAATCCTGCCCTCAAAGGAGGTAAAAGGATGAAGGTCAGACCTTCAGTGAAGCCTATTTGTGAAAAGTGTAAGATCATCCGTCGCAAAGGAAGAGTTATGATTATTTGTGAAAACCCCAAGCACAAACAAAAACAGGGATAAGTAGGAGGTGTACTGTATTTGGCACGTATAGCCGGCGTTGATTTGCCTAGGGAAAAACGTGTAGAGACTGCCTTGACATATATTTTTGGCATAGGCCCGACACTGTCCAAAAAGGTGCTGGAAAAGACCGGCGTCAACCCAGACACCAGAGTCAGGGATCTGACCGAGGACGAAATCGGTAAACTTCGGGAAACCCTGGACAAGGATTTCCAGGTAGAAGGCGACTTGCGTCGGGAAGTATCCATGAACATCAAGCGCTTGATGGAGATTGGGTGCTACCGCGGTTTTCGTCACCGCCGGGGTCTCCCCGTCCGGGGCCAGAACACTAAGAACAATGCAAGAACCCGCAAGGGCGCCAAGAGAACTGTCGGAGTCAGACGTAAAAAATAGTGAAGGGAGGAAAACAACTTGGCTAGAAAGACTACCCGAACCAAGCGCAGAGAACGCAAGAATATTGAGCGTGGCGTAGCTCATATCCAGTCCACCTTTAACAATACCGTCATCACCATCAGCGACGTCAACGGCAATACCATTGCCTGGTCCACAGCAGGCGCCAATGGCTTTAAGGGTTCCAGAAAGAGCACTCCCTTTGCAGCCCAGACCGCTGCCGAAACCGCTGCCAAAGCAGCCATGGAGCACGGGATGAGGACTGTTGAAGTCATGGTCAAAGGGCCCGGCTCTGGCAGGGAAGCCGCAGTCCGCTCCTTGCAAGCAGCAGGACTGGAAGTATCCACCATCAAGGATGTTACCCCCTTCCCCCACAACGGCTGCCGTCCTCCTAAACGGCGTCGGATGTAATCCACTCAGGAGGTGTAATAATATATGGCAAGATATTCGGGGCCAGTTTGTCGTTTGTGCCGCAGGGAAGGGATGAAGCTTTTCCTCAAGGGCGAACGCTGCTATACACCCAAGTGCGCCATTGACCGCCGCAACTACGCCCCCGGCCAGCATGGTCAGGCCCGGCGCCGCAACCCTTCAGAATATGGTTTGCAGCTGCGGGAAAAACAAAAAGTTCGTCGTATCTATGGCGTCACCGAGCGCCCATTCCGGCGCTACTATGAAGAGGCTACCCGCCGCAAAGGCGTCACCGGTGAAATTCTGCTCCAACTTCTGGAACTCCGTTTGGACAATGTCGTTTACCGCTTAGGCTTTGCCTCATCCAGACCTGAAGCAAGACAGCTTGTCAGACACGGACATTTTGCAGTTAATGGTCGCAAGGTTGACATCCCTTCCTTCCAGTGCAAGGTCGGCGATGAAATCACGGTTCGGGAGCGCAGTTCCAGCACCGATAAATTTAAAGACCTCAGAGAATTGGCCGGCCAGCACCCATCGCCTGCATGGCTGGAGAAAAACGTAGAAACCCTGGCGGCCAAGATCACCGCAATGCCACGGCGTGAAGACATTGACGATATTCCCATCGCCGAGCATCTGATCATCGAGCGTTACTCAAGATAAACCCTCGTTGGAGTAGTAGCGATATAAGGGAGGGTCAATATAAGTGTTGGAAATTGAAAAACCCCGCATAGAATGTGTTGAGGCTTCCGAAGACGATACCTATGCTCGGTTCACCATTGAGCCCCTGGAACGTGGGTATGGTAATACCTTGGGCAATTCTCTGCGCAGAGTGTTGTTATCTTCCCTGCCCGGCGCCGCTGTCACCAGTGTGAAAATCGAAGGCGTCCTTCATGAGTTTTCAACAGTTCCCGGGGTAGTTGAGGATACTACCGAAATCATCCTCAACCTCAAAAAGTTAAGAATTAAGTTGTATCAGAATGAGTCTACCGTACTGCGGCTGGAGGCAACCAAGCCTGGTCCAGCTACCGGGGCAGACATCATCGCTGCCGACTCCGATGTCGAGATTCTAAACCCCAACCAGGTCATTGCTACCCTGGAAGATGGCGCTCGCTTTATTGCCGAGCTGACCGTCTCTCCCGGGCGGGGTTACTCCTCGGCAGAGCAAAACAAGACCGAGGATCAAGCCATTGGCGTCATTGCTGTTGACTCAGTCTTTTCCCCCGTCACCAGAGTCAACTTCCAGATTGAAGACACCCGGGTCGGGCAGATCACCGACTACGACATGCTGATTCTAGAAGTCTGGACCGACGGAAGCACCCGCCCCGACGAGGCCGTCAGCCTTTCGGCCAAAATTTTAATTGAGCATTTGGAACTCTTTTCCCACCTCAGTCAATCCGTCAACGATATCGAGGTCATGGTAGAGAAGGAAGACGACGGTAGGGAAAAGACCCTGGAGATGCCCATAGAAGAACTGGACTTATCAGTTCGCTCCTATAACTGCCTCAAGCGGGCGGGCATCAACTATGTCCACGAACTGACGCAAAAGACCGAGAACGATATGGTCAAGGTCCGTAACTTGGGGAAAAAGTCCCTGGAGGAAGTACAGCAAAAACTTGCCCAATTGGGCTTGGGATTGCGCAACGAAGAAGAATAAGGAGGGGAGTCATATGGCACTTTCCAAATTCGGCCGCCCCACCAACCAGCGCAGGGCACTTCTGCGCGGGTTGGCCACTGCGGTCCTGAAAAACGAAAGAATCACCACCACCGAAGCCAAGGCCAAGGCAATCAAGCCAATAGTAGAAAAGATGATTACCCTGGGCAAGCAAGGCGATCTCCATGCCCGCCGTCAGGCTTTGAGCTATCTTCTGGAAGAAGACGTGGTGACCAAACTATTCCAAGATATTGCCCCCCGTTACGCTGAGCACAACGGTGGATATACCAGAATTTATAAGGCCTCCCCCCGGCGTGGCGACGGAGCGCCCCAGGCGATACTGGAACTAGTCTAATAGCAGCCGAGGACAGGTCAGAAGACAGTTGGGGACAAATTAGTCGCTGACTGTTTGTCCTGTCTTTTTTTATCACGGAGGGAGGGGCAACAGTGATAAGAGTAGAAAATGCCGGCTATTGCTACCATTCCGGGGACGAAGAAACCATCGCCGCCCTCACCGATATCAGCCTCACTATAGAAAAAGGAGAATTTGTGGCCATCATCGGACACAACGGTTCGGGAAAGTCTACCCTGGCCAAGCTCTTTAACGGCCTCCTGGTTCCCAACACTGGCAGAGTGCTGATCTCTGGTAGATCCACCGCCGACCCCGAACAGCAATGGTGGATTAGGCAACAGGTTGGCATGGTTTTTCAGAATCCCGACAATCAATTGATCACCACAGTGGTGGAAGAGGATGTGGCCTTTGGCCCAGAGAACCTCGGCATTCCCTCGACAGAAATTGTCCAAAGAGTTGAGGAATCCCTGGCCCAGGTGGACATGGGCGCCTATAGCCAGCACTCCCCCCACTTACTTTCGGGCGGGCAAAAGCAGCGTATAGCCATTGCCGGGATCCTCGCCATGCGTCCCCGCTGCCTGGTGCTGGACGAGCCAACTGCCATGTTGGATCCCCGGGGGCGCCGAGAAGTCCTCAGCACCGTCCTGCGCCTCAACCAAGAGGAGGGCATTACCGTGGTCTGGATCACCCACCACATGCATGAAGCCGTCATTGCTCACCGGGTAATCGTCATGGAGGAAGGCAGAATAGCGTCCCAAGGAACCCCCCGGCAAGTCTTCCGTCAGGCTGACGAGCTCACCCATTTAGGCCTAGATGTCCCCGCCATTACGCGCCTGGGTCAACTCTTGGCCCAAGACGGGTTTGACTTACCCCAGGATGTTATGACAGTAGAAGAGATGGTGAGCCTGCTATGTCCATAGCAATCTCTAATCTGACCCATATCTATTCCCCCGGCACTCCCTGGTCCACCAAGGCCCTGAACCAAGTCAGTTTGGAAATACAAGACCGAGAAATCATCGGCCTCATCGGCCACACTGGTTCTGGCAAGTCCACCCTCATCCAACATTTCAATGGTTTGCTCAAGCCCACCACCGGCGCCATCGCAGTACAGGGCATGGATATCACCGAAAAGGGTGTGGATTTGCGCAAGCTCCGGCAGAAGGTTGGTCTTGTCTTTCAGTACCCCGAGCACCAGCTCTTCGAGGAGACGGTGTACGCCGACGTGGCCTTTGGCCCCCGCAACTTGGGGTTGGCGTCGGAGGAAATCTCTAAGCGTGTCCAGACAGCTCTGGTTGCCGTGGCGTTGGATTATGACCTCATCAAGGATCGCTCTCCCTTCGAACTCAGTGGCGGCCAGATGCGTCGGGTAGCCATTGCCGGCGTCCTGGCCATGGAGCCGGAAGTGCTGATTTTGGATGAACCCACAGCGGGCTTGGACCCCAAGACTCGCAAGGAGCTGCTGGGGTACTTGCGTAGCATTCACCAGGAACGGGGGATCACCCTCATCATCGTCTCCCACAGCATGGAAGAAGTAGCTTCCTTGGTCACTAGGATCATCGTCATGGATCAGGGGACCGTTTATGCCCAGGGTAGCCCCAGGGAAATATTTAGCAGGGGGGCGGAACTGCGGGCCATCGGCTTAGACGTTCCCCCTTTGACTCAACTGATGCTGGAACTAAAGCATCGAGGCCTTGACGTTCCCACCGACATCCTCACCCTGGAAGAAGCAAGACAGGCAATAGCCCTGGCGCTTAAAGGGGGGAAGACTGATGTTTAAGGGAATAACCATAGGCCAATACTACCCCGGCAATTCCTTTTTTCATCGCTTAGAGCCCCGCATAAAAATCGGTCTCATCACAGCCTATGTTGTCTTTTTATTTCTCATGGACACAGCCTGGGGCTACCTCATCATGATGCTCATCAGCCTTGCCGTAATCTGGGCTGCTAGTTTGCCCTTGAGACTGATGTTAAGGGGACTGCGCCCCCTTTACTTCATCATTGCCTTTACCCTGACCTTACACATTTTCTTTACAAAGGGCGGAACGGTGCTGCTGCACTGGGGCAGGATAACAGTAGAATCCCAGGGACTGTACACTGGTCTGCTCATGGCCTGGCGCCTGGTGTTGCTGGTCACCACCACGTCCTTGCTAACCCTGACCACTTCCCCCATTGCCCTCACCGATGCCATCGAGGGCATACTGCGCCCCTTGACGCCCTTGGGCGTTCCTGCCCACGAGCTGGCCATGATGATGACCATCGCCCTGCGCTTCATCCCCACTTTACTGGAAGAGGCTGAGAAAATAATGAAGGCCCAGATGGCCAGGGGGGCAGACTTCGAGAGCGGCAACATTATTCAGCGGGCCAAGGCCCTGATTCCCCTGTTGGTTCCTTTGTTTATCAGTTCCTTCCGCCGGGCCGACGACCTGGCCCTGGCCATGGAAGCCCGTTGCTATAGGGG
>DAIOXA010000026.1:10768-12610 GCA_036758185.1 Bacillota bacterium | reverse complement strand
TAGCTTGCCTACAGCCAGGATGTCGGCGTCCCGTCGGTCCCCGGGCACGCCAATGACGCCGACCTTGCGCAGGGGCTTAAGTGCTGTCATCATTGCCAGAGCGCTACTGTATCCTGCCTTGTTGTGACCGTAGTCAATTAGCACCTGAAACAGACCAAGATCATAGAGATTCGCCCGGCCAGGATTGTGCCCCATATTAAAGTCCCGTAACCCAGCTCTTATAGCTTCTGAACTTAGCCCCATTGCCCAAAGGGCTGCTGCCGCCGCCAGACAGTTGCTCACGTTGTAGAGGGCTGCCCCGCCAAGGGTTATGGGAATGCTGTCAAGGGACAGCAGTTCCTCGCCCTTGCTGCCCTGGGCCAAAACGATCTCCCGGCCTTGAACCATGACGCCTTTGCCCCCGGCGGCTAGGTGCCGAAGGAATTCCTGGTTTTCTTCTGCTGCGAGGGAAAAGTAGATTATTTGCCCTGGGCATTTGGCGGCCATGGCCCTCACCCGCTCATCATCTGCATTTAAAACAGCATGCCCCTTAGGGCTGACTGTCTCTGCCACCAGGGATTTGACATTGCTCAGTTCGTCCAAGGTCATTATGCCGTCACAGCCCAAGTGATCCTCGGAAATATTGGTCACCACAGCCACATCGGCTTCTGTATAACCCAACCCCTTGCGAACCAGACCGCCTCGGGCCGTTTCTAATACCGCTATTTCCACCGCTGGATCTGAGAGGACCACATCGGCACTGATGGGGCCTGTGTTATCTCCGGCATTGACACAAATCCCCCCGATATAGATTCCATCAGTACTAGCTAAGCCCACCTGCCTTCCCTCTAGGGACAAGGTATGGGCAATTAGCCGCGCGGTGGTGGTCTTGCCATTGGTGCCGGTAACGCTAATTAGGGGAATGCTGTGGGGCCTTTGCCAGGGAAAGAGATAGTCGACAATGGCGTCCCCTACGGGACGCCGCTGACCCTGGCTAGGGAAGAGATGCATGCGGATTCCCGGGGCGGCATTGACTTCAATTATTGCACCCTTTCCGGCCAGGAGGGGTTGGGCGATGTCCTCGGTGACGACGTCGATCCCCGCCACATCCAACTCTAGAAGCCGAGCAATCCTACAAGCAAGTTCCCGGTTTTCGGGGTGGGTGACCTCGGTGGCGTCTGCCGCCGTTCCTCCGGTGCTCAAGTTGGCGTTATCCCGCAGACTGATTACTTCTTCTAACTGAGGCACGTAATTTATGGTTAAATTTTGTCGGGCCAAGACATTAAAGACAACCTGATCGACCTTAATCCTTGTCAGGGGCTTTTCATGTTCGTTGCCTCGCAGGGGGTTGAGGTTCTCTATCTCGATAAGGTCTTTGATGGAATGGATCCCGTCACCGACAATCTGGGCGGAA
The DNA here is from genome assembly GCA_036758185.1 of Bacillota bacterium. Taxonomy (GTDB): domain Bacteria; phylum Bacillota; class Proteinivoracia; order UBA4975; family UBA4975; genus DAIOXA01. Next base: position 11,217 of record DAIOXA010000026.1, on the reverse strand, counting down.
AAGCGCTCCGCCACCGCCTCCACCCTGTTATTGACCACCAGAATCCGATAATGGCGGCCGAAGATTTGCTCTTCGACAATTATTTTTGTGCTGTAGTTCTCTGCCACTTTAAAGGCTGAGCGGATTTCTGCTTCGCTCTCCAGGTTGAGGCTGACGCCCTTGCCCTGGTTGCCATCGCAGGGTTTGATTACAACTGTGCCCCCCAACTCCTTGGCTATGGCCACTGCCTCCTCCTCGTCCCGAGCAATCTTGCCTAAGGGGGTGGGAATTAGAGCTTCAGAGAGAACCTTCTTGGTCATGGTCTTGTCACAGGCCATGTCCACTCCGATGCAGGATGTCCGTCCGGTAACCGTAGCCTGAACAAATTGGCGATACCGTCCCGTCCCCAGGCGGAATAGGCTACCCTGGCCCAAGCCCTTAACGGGAATTCCCCGGCTCTTGGCAGCATC
>DAIOXA010000026.1:0-10758 GCA_036758185.1 Bacillota bacterium | reverse complement strand
CGATGATGGCTTGGGAGCTGGGGCCAGGCATTTCCTGGAGAAGCTGTCGCTCCAGCCGGGTAATGTCCAAGAATTCTGGCGCCTCTCCTCGGATTAGGTCATCTACCAACTCAAGGGCCATACTTAAGGCCATCAGCGCCGACTTGGGCCAATGACACTGAAAGATGATGCTGTACAATCCTTCCTTTTGTCTTGCCCTGGTCTTGCCGTAGCTGGAGTGATAGCCCGCCATACTTAATAGTTCTATGGCAATATGCTCGGCCACATGACCAAAATATGTCCCCTTCTGGAGGCGAATCCAAAATCCTCCCTGGCGGCCCATTCCGCACACATGCTCCTTCAGTCCCGGTAGTAGTCTGACCAGGGCCAGGGAAAAGTCAGGATAATCGCTGGATTCCTTCCCCGCCAACTCCTGCAAATCTACAACTGCTTCCAAGGCAGGTTTATAACAGTGGACATTGATTCCCGCATAATGGCGGTAGTCTACCAGTTTCATCTGGCATCAGCCTCTTCCTGGATCAGAACCCGCCTGTCTTCTAAGTCAAAACCATAGCCGGCAGGCAGAATGTGGACGGTTAATCCCGTCAGGGCCAGGGGTTGTTTTGGTTTGGTCTCGGACACATTGGTATGCTCACACTTATTTCCATCGACAATGGTCACCGTCTGGGAGCCGATGACCTTCATCGCTCCCCGCCGATTAATTATGATGGCGGTGTCCTCATCAATGCCAATCCCCAAGATAGCAGGCTGCTGAGCAACGGCAGCTACTAACCTGCCCAAGCGCCCCCTCTGGGCAAAGTGCTGATCTATTACCACTTCTCGCACCAGGCCCATCCCCGGCCCCATGCTGATGGAGTCCTGTTGGGGTGTGCTGTCGCCATCGCCGCCAATGATCATGGTGGCGCTCATGACCGATGCCCCGGCACTGGTTCCGGCAATAACCGTTCCCTTTCTAAAGGCTTCATGCAGGGCATAGTCCACATCGGTACCGCCAAGGAGGCTGGTTATCCTCAGTTGATCGCCACCAGTAAAAAATATGCCGCCAGCAGCCATTATTACTTCTGTGGTCTCGGCCAGCTGGGCCTGTCGCCGAGAGGGGATGTCCAGGCTCACTACCTTTTCAGCACCGAGTCTCTTAAATATTTTAATATACTCGTCACTGACCTTCTGGGGATATTGGGTTGCAGCGGTCGTGATGACAATGCCGCCGCCCTGCGCTACAGCCAGTTTAATAAATTCCTTGAGAATAATACAATCGCCCTTCTTGTCTTCGGCGCCGCCAATAATTAGTAGCGTACCGTCCACTGCATCGGTCACTTTCATTGCCTCCCAATTATACCGTCTCCAACTTATTATTAGCCCCTGCTCTCCTGGTATTCTTTTTCCTTAATCCTACACAAAAAGGGCTGTCCCAATATGAGACAACCCTTTTTGTGCTTAACCACAATGGGAGTAACCGCAGCTCAGGCAGACGATACATCCCCCTTGATGGCTGACGATTTCGCCACATTCCGGACATCTGCTTGTTGGGCCACTATCTTCGGCGGCAGCCGGTTGAGTAGCAAACTGCTGTAGCGACAACAAAGATGTCTCGGCAAGATTCTTTTTTATGGCCTTGGCAATTGCGTCGGGACAAGAAGTGACTCTAACTCCGGGCTGGCGAATGCAGGCTGAGCAGCGAATCCCCTGTAGCTGCTCGACAATGCTATCGACAGAAATCCCTGAACGCAAGGCGATGGAGACTAGGCGGCTGGTGGCCTCCGATTGGGAGGCACATCCCCCCCCTCGACCGGTATTGGTAAACACCTCGCAAATACCCTGCTCATCGGAATTGACACTGATATACAGGTTGCCACAACCAATCTTGACCTTTTCCGTACGACCAGCGGTTACCACAGGTCTTGGCCGGGGCACAATTCCTGGGGATTTGGCAGCTTCTTTGCCGCCACCCACGCTGAGCACCTGACTATCTCGGCTACCATCGCGGTACACAGTAACGCCCTTGCAACCAAGCTCATAGGCCAGGTTAAAGACTTTGGCCACATCTTGACGGCTGGCTTCATGTCTGAGATTGACGGTCTTGGACACTGCATTATCAGTATATTGCTGAAAGGCAGCTTGAATTTGGATATGCCAGTGGGGGTCTATATCATAGGCCGTGACAAAAATCCTGCGCGCATCCTCGGGCACGGCCTCCAAGTCCTGAATGCTGCCCAATTCTGCTACCTGGGCCATCAGCTCGTGCGAATAAAACCCGCGCTTCTTTGCCACTTGGGCAAAGAGGGGATGGACCTCTAGGAGCATATCATTGTCCATGACATTGCGATTATAACAGAGGGCAAAATTGGGCTCGATACCGCTGGAGGTAGAGGCGATGATACTTATGGTCCCGGTGGGAGCAATGGTAGTTGTGGTGGCATTGCGCTGGGGCGGCATCCCCAATTTCTCTTGGCGGCTACCAACAAAGTTGGGGTAGGCACCCCGTTCCTCTGCTAAGACCTGGGAGGCTGCCCTGCTGGTGCGTTGAAGAAATTCCATAATCTCCCGGGCCAGTTCGACGGCCTGAAAGCTGTTATAGGGAATGCCCAGCTGCAGCAAAGCATCAGCAAAACCCATGAGTCCCAGCCCTATCTTCCTGTTCCCCAGCACCATCTCTTTTATCTTGGGCAGGGGATAACTGCTCATGTCGATGACATCGTCCAAGAATCTCACCGCTAAATGGACCACTGTTTCCAGACGCCGGTAGTCGATGCTCTTGTCTTTGATAAATCTAGCCAGGTTGATAGAACCTAAATTGCACGCTTCGTAGGGAAGTAGAGGCTGTTCTCCGCAGGGGTTGGTGCTTTCAATATCACCCAAGTGGGGGGTGGGGTTATCTTTATTGACCCGGTCTAAGAAAATGATTCCCGGCTCGCCGTTTCGCCAAGCTGAGTCCACCAACTTGTCGAATACCAAAGCGGCCTTTAAGCTGGACCCAGCTTGTCCTGTCCTGGGATTTACCAAAGAATACTCCCTCTCGGTTTTGACGGCCTCCATAAACTCCTCGGTCAAGGCCACCGAGATATTAAAATTAGTCAGCTCGCTATTATCTTCTTTGGCAGTAATAAAGCTCATAATGTCAGGATGATCCACCCGGAGCACGCCCATATTGGCACCCCTGCGAGTCCCCCCCTGCTTTACGGCTTCGGTGGCAGAATTAAAGACCTTCATAAAGGACACTGGACCGCTGGCCACACCACCGGTAGACATAACCAAATCATTCTTTGGGCGCAGGCGGGAAAAGGAAAACCCAGTTCCACCACCACTCTTGTGAATGAGGGCTGCATGCTTTATGGAATCAAAAATATCCTCCATGGTATCTTCCACAGGCAAGACAAAACAGGCAGCCAGCTGCTGCAGTTCTCTGCCAGCATTCATCAAGGTAGGGGAATTGGGGATGAAGTCCAGAGATGCCATCATTTCATAAAACTTATCCGCCCATAGGCTTCGGCGCTCAGCGTCATACTGCTCTTCGGCCTGGGCAATATTGTCGGCCACCCTCCGCAGCATGTCCTCGGGGGTCTCCGCCACCTTGCCATCTTCCTTGATGAGGTAGCGTCGTTCCAGCACCGTGCGGGCATTCTCACTAAGTTGCATGGTAGAACCTCACTTCCTACAATATGTAGTATAATGTCTATAATAATACCACAACATATAGTATGTCCAAATCTGCTTGAAGGGATGTATTTCCTCCGGACTCATTCTTTCTGGCTTGTGCTCTGTTTTTCTAGCTCAGATACAATTTCTACTTCCAGAACCAGATCTTTTCCCTGGGTTCTGGCCAGGATTATTTGCACTGCACCGGAACCTTCCCATGTCGGCAATGACTCTTCAATATAGCGAACCCTGGCGATATCTCCCTTTTCCAGGTAGGCAATCTGCACGGCGGCGGCAGTCACTCGGCTACCCACTATTCCACCGAAGGCTTGGCTGTCAATGGGTAAGGTAATGGAAAGTGTGGTATGCAAAATTCTCTCCCCCTATCAACTTCTACTTCACTGTATGCAGCTGGGGGAAGGGAGAGTGAAAATAGGTGCAGTTTTGCAACTGCACCCTTACCTAATATTTTAGCTCAAAGATGGGGATCAAGAGTTTCTGACCCGGATACAACTCTGCTACTCCCGAGAGACCGTTATACTCTAATAGCCGATCCTGACTGATATTAAACTTCCTAGCTACACTAAAGAGGGAGTCATCCTTCCCCATAACATAGAGGATAACACTGGCATTGATGGGGACAAAGTTGGGATCCACTACATGGATATCGGTTACGGTATCATGCACTACATCATCCACCACTTCTACCCGAAGCAAGATGGGAACTGTGTACTTCTCATGGGTGTAGATCCCTTGCTCCGGCCACGCCCAAGCCTTTACGGAAAAACCCCGGGCGCAGCCTTTGACTTCTAAAAAGTGGCTGAACTCTTCTTCTTGTACTAAGACGCGCCTTTGCTCATCCTCAGCGGTATAGTAAAAGTGCAGGGAAAGGAGACCCCGAACCTGGACCCTTTCATCCATGGCCTCGGTTTCAATGAGTCTGATCTTGGGCAGGGCAAGGTCGATGGACTGAGGGTCAACAGGAAATTGGCATTGACCGTCAAGAGTTAACTTAAACTCGCTTTCCCCTACCCGGTTCCTAAGTTGTATTGTCTTTTTCAGGCTGTCAGCCCCGATGATATTGGTGATGTATTCACCGGTCTGTTCCTGATAACCCGCGCTCTGGCCTTAATGAGCACCTGATACTCTTGGCCTTCGGCGGCGGTTACAATTGTCGTCTTCACCGGCACACATTGCAGCGTACTGTCGGAGATCTCGGGAGCGGCGAAGTCAATTTCCAGCTCAAAATCGGCGGCGCCCTCCGCAATATTCAGGCCGCCAACCCCGGTCAAGTAATACGCCTTGACCAAGGCTACACCTTGGCCAGATAACTTGCCCTCGTAAACTTGCCAGCCTAAGTTTCCCAGACACAAATCCGTCGCCAATAGTTTCCCCTCTATTAGGGGAAGGGCAATGGAGAGGTTCTTTTCTACCTCGGCATCCTTAATTATGTGCTGAAGTTTAATGCCCTGGGACTCCACCGACAGCGTACTGTCGGTGACAGCAGTGACCAACTCAGTATCTTCTTGCTTGAGGGCCAAAATGGCTACCCGAAGGTACGCAATTATATTAGCCTCGCCGTCCCCTCTGTCTACCTCTACCCCTTCCAGGCTGATATCCGCCTCCAAGCGAGCGCCCTGGACGGCGTGGGGCGCCACAAAGGAGGCTATGAATTCTGTGGGGGAAACAGGTAAGGTGCCCACTGATTCATCCCTTTCTACAAAGGATACGAACCCTGCTAATTGGCCCTGCACCCTGACCTTTCCTGGGCTATACTGAACAATAACCTTTTCCCGGGGGATCACCAGCAATGGCTGTAGCACGTATTGTGTACTAACCGGTATTTTTAGACCGGCTGGCACGGTCACTTCTTGTTGAGCACTGAAAACAACGGTTTCCAGATTAAAGCGCCGACGACTAACCTTGGCCAGGCCAGATTTTGACATTCCCTTACCCCTCCCGCAATTGTGTTAGGATATAATAATATATGCGTCAAAACGTGATAAATGCCCAAAAAATAAACCGCCGGAGGCGGTTAGGAGGCGCTGTAACGGTAACGTTTGTCACCAAAGGTGATTTCGACAGTTTTGGTCAATACGTCGGCGTAAGAAAAAGACAACTTGCGGTTAAAATAATCATCGTCCAAGCGGACAAGGAAATGGGCTGGGTATGTCTTTTCTAGAATACCCTTCCTTTCGATAGACTTTTTACGACCACGATTGGCTTTGAGGGTGATCTCTTCTCCGATATATTTATCCAGATCCTGTCGTATTGACGCCAAGGTATTCTTATCTGCCAACAACATCACCCCACGCAATTTATTAAAAAAATTGTAACACATCCTGCTACAAAAGTCAAATCCAAGATTATAACAGTTGAGCCGCGATGATGTCAAGGCTTATTTTTCTAATTTGGGCAGCCCCAGGCGAAATTGTCCCCGGGTCTCTATCCCGCCTACACCCTTTAAACCCGTTAAGCTCTGCTCCAGGGTATCCAGAATATTAACCGTGCGTCCCACCGAGGTATAGGCGACTTTTTCTACAATTAAGACAGGGTCCAGGCAGTGAATTAACACGCGCTCGGGTGAACTGGCAAAGTTCGCCCCAGCTTTAATAATACCCTGGTACCATGACTGGCAGGCGCCGGCAAAGATCACCAAGTCATCTTTGCTGGGCTGATATGCCCTGGCCCGGGCAACTGCTCCGATGAAGTGCCGGGTATTGTGGTAATTGTCCACTCCATCCCGGTTTCCTGGAACCTTGGCCATGCCATCGTGGCCTGTAAGGACCAGGATGTCTGGATTGCATCCCCGCAGCAACTCTTCGACGCGCTGAGCCTGCTCCCTCTCCGGCACATACATACAAGAGTGGACAATCTCCAGATCATTGTATGCCCTTCTACAGACTTCCATGTAATCCCTATCGCCATCCAGATGAAGAACTGTGCCGGGGATGTTCACATAGTCGGGACTTGATTTTTTTTTATTTTCCCTCCGCATAAACTTATGCTGGCGATGGACCTTGGTGATCATATCTATCCTGACCCGAAGGGATGTGGCCCGGTAGTTTGCAAGCTCGGCAATGCCTGGTTTCTCCAAGTCGAAGAGGGGAGCATCGGCACATAACCGTATATCAATGCCCCTTAGTTGGGCAACTTCGGTCTTGGCATCAATGGAATCTACCCGGAAAAAGATATCTTTGCCATGGGATTTGCGCAATACTATATCGTCTTTTTTGATTTCCATGTTGATTCCTCCTGCTCCCAGTATATGAAGCCCTGAGCCAAGAGGAAATGGGCAATGTCATCCCTTGGTATGTTTGTCCGCCACTGTAGAGGCCCCAGTGGCATAGGGTTTGATGCGAGCGGCAAAGCCACTGCCCATAACCATTCCCACCAATTCACGGACCAAGCTCTTGGTCTCTCCGTTGGCGCCGATATCTAAATGAATCTCCAGGCTCAGCTCTTCCATATTTGCCTGGGACAGGAGGTAAGTCAGCCTTGCCGCCACCTCTAAACTCAAGGATGTCTCATAGTATATGCGCTGCCTCAAGCTCTCCATGGGACGATGCTTGCGTTTACAATAAAAATACCTGGCGCCCCGACCAACTCGATGGATAATCACTGCGGTAACAAATAGAGTCTGATGGCGGACCTGAGAATCGGTGCCGATAATCAGTCTGTACTCTGCCTCAGGTTGCAGATTGATATAGCCCTGAATATCTGCAAAAACGGCGTCTAAACTCATGGAACCACGGCTGGGACTGATAAATTTCACGATAATCCCCCCAACAGGTCGGACAAGGTTATAAAATCTAGCACCGAAAGGGTTTCTCCCCTGGCCTTGGCGTCTAAGCCCATTCGCGCAAAAGCCTCTGCCACTGTTCCGGGATCCAAACCCAAGTCCCTGGCAAGGAGTCCCTTAAGCATTTTGCGGCGCTGGGAAAAGGCCCTCCGCACTATCCCGAACATCAACGCCTCATCATTGGGGGTCTTGGGAGGAGGACGCCAGGTGAGTTTTACCACGGCGGAATCCACTTTGGGCGGGGGAAAAAAGTTTCCGGGACCAAGCTTGTCTTTTAATTCAGTCTGGCAGTGGTACTGAACCAAGACGCTTAGAGAGCCGTAGTCCGAAGTGCCCGGAGCTGCTGTAAGGCGCTTTGCCACCTCCAGCTGGATCAGGATCACGGCTACCTGGGGGGGATGGCCTCCTTCCAGCAACTTAGTAAGGAAGGGACTGGTTATGTAGTAGGGCAAGTTTGCCACCACGACGTAGGGTTCGGGGACTAAAGTTTTATAGTCTTGGGCCAGGGCGTCCCCCTGAACCAGGTTAAAACTGGGTTGAGTAAAGCGGTGGCGTAAATATCGGCAGAGCAAAGGGTCGATCTCGATGGCAACGACCCGGCCCGCTTGGTCCAACAAAGAGGCCGTCATGACCCCCAAGCCGGGGCCAACTTCCAACACCGTCTCAGCCCCGGTCAGTTCTGCTGTAGCGACAATGCGCTCTACGGCAGCCGGGTTGAGCAAAAAATTCTGTCCCCAGTACTTGCGGATCTTAATTCCATACGTATTAAGCAGTTCAGTAATGTCGCTGGGCTTAGTTACATCCATCTAGCTCTGCCTCCATCTCTTCAAGGGCCAACAGAAATTCTGCCTGGGTTACGCCCAAGGCGTTTAGCCTCATGAGAAAGTTCTTACTGTTGCCATAGCCGATGGACAACTTTGCACCCAGTAGCCTCCTCTTGTTGGCAGCGTCGGGGTTACCGCTGAGTCCATGGGCGACCAAATCCTCCATCTGGAACTTGTCGGCCGCCTGTCCAAAGCTGCGTACCCGGAGGATCGATTGGTAGACATCCTCTACCCGAGCGGCCTCCACACCCACCTTGCCGGCCTTAGTAGCTTTGCTTCTGGGGATAAAGGCATGGCGGCATCCCGGTAGCAAGGCCGATAGACGGCGCCGAATCATTTCACCTGCTCTGTCGGGGCCGGTAAAGATGATTACCCCCCCCCGTTGATGGGCTGTCTGTAGGGCTTCTATTTGAGCCTTAGTCAATCCCCAGCCATGGGTAATCATGACATCAGCTTGGGGAAAGGCCCGCTTTACTTTTTCGGCATCATTTTTCCCTTCGACGACTATTAGTTCCTTTACCATCTCATCACCCGAAAAAGGACAGGTTACCCTGTCCCAATTTATCATTCTGTAGCATTGACACTCTCGACGACAAACACCCGCACCGACCTGTTACCAAAGTACCAGGCGACCCAGTGATTATCAAAAAGAATATCTATTCTATTGCCTTGGATTGCGCTACCGACATCCGCTGCAATCGCAAAGCCATCGGTGATAATTCTACCGTGACGCGTTGTCACCCCGCCTCCGGGAAAAGCTAAGTAGACCAGTGAATTCAAGGGAATTCTACTTCGATCGACGGCGATGATGTACGGATCTTCCCTGGTGCCCTTGCCCTGCTTGGCCCGTCGGCCAGTGGATGTATATCCATTGTTGTACTTGCCGGTGCATTGGGAGTATCCGAATTTGTCCAGGGGACAGTCTGACCCTGTTGTTCCGGCGCAATAGGCCGTGGCCCGAACATCTAGGACATGACTAATCCCGATGTTGTAACCGCCGCGGCTGATGGATGAGATGGTCCCATACTCCACCACGCCATCCCTTGCCTCAACGACCACTTCGCTGTCAATAATTGCCTCATCCACTGCTTCGTTATCATGATAGGTTATTTGTATTGTTTTGACAAGCTTACCGTCGGCGCCGACCTGGGCCACCCGTTCCTGCCCGCGGTACAAGGAGCTGTTGGGAACCATGAGGGCCGAGTGGGGCAAGATAACCTCTTCTTGGACGATTTCTGACGCAACCCTTACCACTGCTATATCTTGGCCTTGGGAAGCGGGGCTTTCCAAGGGTGGCAATATTACGTCCTCCTCATGCCATTCTATGCCTGCACCGGTGAGGACGTCTGCTACTTTGGTCGCTACCGACCAGACTGTGGATTCCTGACCGTCATGAATGATGGTATAGGGCTGGGCCTTGACGACAGCTATTCCTGCAATCCGTTGGAGCATATCTTGTCTCGGCGGATACACATAATCTTCATTTCGGAGTTCACAACCCAATTCGTCCAGGACTTCCTCTACACTCTGGGCAAAGGTTACCCGCCGATGGATGGCGTCATCAATATAGATGGTAACCCATTTAAAGGCGCTAAAATATACAATGGTCAACCCTGCAAGGACCATTGCCAATGCCACAAAGGCTGTAAGTTTAAGGATCCTGGAACCGGAAGGCAAGATCACTCTCATTTCCTTCCAACCTCCCCTGTGCCAATCAACAGGCTTACATTATTGTAAGTATTTTGGGTCCAGCTGTCAAATTTACCCTGTTTGACCACTATTGTTGACAAGGAGAGTCCCCTTTATTCCGGCAACCCAAAAAGAGTCCAGGCGTTGTCCCAACAAGCTGATGCTATTGCCTGGGGAGAAACACCCCGGATAGAGGCTATTTCCGCAGCTACCAGAGGCAGGTAGCCCGGATGATTTACCTTGCCCCGATGGGGATAGGGGGCCATGTAAGGACAATCTGTTTCCAGCAGCAACCGGTTCAGGGGCACAACTCCAGCAACTTCCTTGGATCTGCGGGCATTCTTAAAAGTAACCGATCCTCCTAGGCCGATATGCAAATCGAGTTCTAGGCAGCGCTTCATGACTTCCACCGATCCGGAAAAACAATGCATGACGCCGCCCCTGGCCAGTGGAGCAAATCTTGCCAAACAATCCAAGGTATCCTGAACCGCTTCCCTTTGATGGATGATTACCGGCAGGGATAGGCTCTGGGCCATCTCCAGCTGGCGGCAAAAGACCTTCCTCTGCACCCCGCGGGGAGAATGGTCATATTGATAATCCAAGCCGATTTCTCCTATGGCCACCACCTTAGCATCACCTGCCAGCTTCTCCAACTGATCCCAGTTTGCTTCGGTGGCATCCTTGGCCGAATGAGGATGAATGCCCACAGCGGCCCAAATGTTCTCATGTTCCTGGGCCAGCTTCAGCGTAGCCAAGCTGGACTCCATGCTATGACCGATATTCACCATCCTCGTCACGCCCTTATCG
>DAIOXA010000025.1:0-12610 GCA_036758185.1 Bacillota bacterium | reverse complement strand
AGCACAGTTCTTTTGCCAGGGTTTTGGCATGGGCATACAACGCCATCTTTCCGTCTGTTGCTTCCATGGGGGGGCGGTTGAGCTTTCCGCTGACTTTAATGCTAGTGCCTTTGAGGACCGGGGTCAGTGCCAGGATTTCTTTTTCAATCCTGTGGGCTTCATCCATTACCTTCACTCGCACATCTACTTCGGCAGCAGCGAACTCTGGAACGACATTGCTGACTGACCCTCCCTGGGCCACCCCAACGTTGACTGTTGTGCCAACCCCATAGTCTGTCATGCCCTCTAGTTTCAGAATCTGATGAGCCAATTCATGTAGGGCGTTGGCGCCTTTTTCATGGTCGGTTCCGGCGTGGGCAGCTCTGCCGGTTATGGACAGATGGTAGTTTGCCGCGCCTTTTCGCCATACCTTGACGGCGCCTTCAGACCCCGTCGTCGGCTCCGGGACGAGAACCCACTTGCTGCGCAGGGCTTCAGCTTCAATCTGGACCCGGGAATACTTGCTACCGGTTTCTTCGTCGCTGTTGCAAAAGAACACAATCCTTTTGTCGGTCTTTATCCCCAGCTCTCTTAGAGCCCTCAGGGCAAAGAAGGCCTGGATTGTGCCCCCCTTCATATCATAGACGCCGGGGCCATACATCTTGCCATCCTCTATTTTTACCGGACGTCTTGCTAATTCGCCCAGGGGCCATACAGTATCCAGATGGCACAGAAGTAAGATCTGCTCGCTGCCGGAGCCCCACTCAATCCTGAGGCAGTTGCCCACCTCCTGTTGAGGTATTATTTCTGTCTTAATGTCAGGGCAACTATTCATCTGGGCGAGGTAGTTAACCAATTTATCTACAGCTTGTTTATCATTGGATGGGGACTCCAGTTCAACAACTTCCTGCAGGACTTTGATCAGTTCCGGCTTATTTCTTTCAAGATAATTGTTAAGTTCCATGCTGTCCTCTCCTTTTAATGGTGGTATTAATGGGACATATATTTAATTCTCTACGAGGTCCACCGTTCCCTTTTTACTGAGGGCCTAAGCTAGGCCAGGGCAAAATATGGAGAGCAAGTAGGCAGGTTTCAAGTTGAAAAGTAGAACCGGCAACGGCTTCAAAGGGCAATATCGGGAGGAGTCCATGGTTAGCCCTATTCACCTGACAAGTGGTGCGCAGAATTTAGACGATCTCAAGAGAGAACTACACAATGGGTTGCTCATTGTCAGTTGTGATGGCGTGTTCATTGGGAGAGCAACATTTCCTCCCTGTTTCTAGTATAATGGGGAAGGAAGGATAACCATATGCAAAAAGGAGAATTCAATGCAACTAAAGTACAAGCATAAGATTTCCTTACTGGCCTTTGATTTAGACGGAACACTACTTAACAGTGCTGGGCGTATCAGTGTATCCCATCTCCATATGATCCGGAGTCTGATGAGACAGGGCGTAAAGGTCACCTTGTGCTCTGGCCGAATGCCCTATGCCCTGCAGGTATTTGTTCAGCAGTTGGGCCTCAGAGGACCTTATGTGGCCTGTAACGGTGGTCTGGTTATAGATAGCACTGACGATTCAGTCCTCTTTTGCGAACCCGTTGTTGGCACAGATGTGGATCAGCTCTGCCTCCATTTTAGAGAGATGGGCCTTCACCTATGCCTTCAGACCCAAGAGGGGGTGTATTATTCCCCGGGTAATCCCAGAGTTGCCACCCCTGAGCAAGTACGGGAACTGGCAATAAGGTATAGCCTGCCGGAATCCGAGATCCGCTTTTTGCCCGAGGATTACAGGTACCTGGACAAGCACCCCGTGTACAAGGTGGCGCTGAACGTCCCGGAGGGCTACGATTTTGCCCAGTTAGCCTTGTACTTGGACACTCAGCCTAGACTATCTTATGCCTTCAGCGATAAGGCCTTTGTCGAAATAAATGCCCAGGGCACCAGTAAGGGCCAGGGAATAGAACGGGTTGCCGCCCATTACGGGATTCCCTTGCAGGAGGTTTGTGTCTTCGGGGATTATGATAATGATATACCTGGTTTTGAGAGGGCGGGGGTGACCATCGCCATGGGCAACGCCAGCGACAACCTCAAGGCCAAGGCAATGTACGTCACCGACACCAATGACAATGACGGAATTGGCAAGGCCCTCATCGCCTTGGCAGGTTGTATCCAGTTTGATGGAGGGTGCAGTAAGAATCCGAGCGAGTTCGCGAAAATTAATGCTGTAGGAGGACAACAATGCTTGTAGATATTCACGTTCATACCAATAGGTATTCCGATTGCGGTGTTGATGATCCCGACTCCATAGTGAAGGCTGCCATTGAGGCAGGACTGGATGCCCTGGTCTTTTCCGAGCATAACTACCAATGGACCGAGGAAGAGACCCAGGAGTTGCAGGATAAATACCCTGGCATTAAGTTGTTTCGTGGAATAGAGGTCAGTGTCAGTGTGGACGAACACATTGTGGTGGTAGGGGCGCCGGACTCGGATTTGTTCTATCCGTTGATGCCTGCCCAGGCGCTGTTGGACATTGTCCGGTATTATTCCGGCGCCGCCGTCCTGGCCCACCCCTTCCGCTGGTCTGACACTGTAAGGCAGGATATCCTCGATGCCGGATTTGACGGGATTGAAGTCTTCAGCAACAGCATTCGGGAGTACATGGTTGCGCCCATCCTGGAACTACAGCAGCGGCGCAATGTCCCCCTGGTGGCATCATCCGATGGCCACGATGTCGATGCCTTTGGTCTTTATGCCATCGACGTAAGCTACCAGGTCAACACAGAGCAGGAGTTGGCCAGAGCGTTGAGGCAGGGTGATTTTTCGCTGTGGGTGAATGAAGCTAAAGTGGAGGAGCTCAATGCAGTTATGGTTGGTCCCAAGGAACATGCCATGAAGTTGCTGGCTGAAGGGGCAACCCCTAAGGAAGCCCTGCGTCTGTCGGGACTTAATCGCTACTTGGGTTATGCTCTGGGAAGGGGCTTAGACATTTCCTATCCAAGCATCTCTTCTTTGGACAGCAAATGACAGGGGCAGCAAGAAAATGCACATATAAAAGGTGACTTCCTCTTCAAGGAATCACTATTGTCATCTTCTCTGGGGGGAGACTACCCAACATCTGCCATGGTATATCGAGGTCATGATAGTGGTCCAGGAGAATACCGCATAGAGTTCAATAATAGTTTTTCCGGGTTAGGTTCCTTTCTCCTCTATAACCTGGCCGAAAACAACAATATCGTGTTGCGTTCTGAGTCCCTCAACCAGCTGGAAGACTTAATGAAAAATCCCTAAAGCTATGCTTCTTTGGGGCAATAAGAGGACTGTCATGCTATAATTATTTTAGCAGCATGGGGAGAGAAGTATTGCCAAGGGGCATTCATTTTTCTTGGCTTCAAGATGGCGAGACTGACAATAGATTTCGCAGATTAGAAGAAATTGATTTAAGCCCAGTACCGTAGTATGGGTCAGCAAAGGAGAGACTGAAATGATTCGCGAGATTAGGCAGGAAGACAAGGCTGCACTATTGTGCATGGCAAAGGAGTTCTACGACACTAAGGCGGTCCTGCACAAGATTCCAGAAGAATATATCCATAACACCATTAATGAAGCGCTATCCTCTTCGCCTTATGTCGCAGCTTATGTTATTGAGGAGAAGGAAAGCCATGCAGGCTATGGCCTAATCAGCCTGACTTATTCCGGTGAGGTCGGCGGAATGGCTGTCCTCATCGAAGAACTCTATATCCGGAATGAGTATCGCGGTATGGGGCTGGGGAGTAAGTTTCTGGACTTTATTCACCAAAAATATTCCAAGCGGGTCAAGCGCTTTAGGCTGGAGCTGACGAAGAGCAATATCTCCGCAGAGCGCCTGTATCGACGCAAAGGTTATAAATCCATCGATTACCTGCAAATGGTGAATGATCAATCCTAGAAGTTCAGGGTCTCGCCTACACCACAAAAGACAGCAATGAAATTTAAAGATAGCGTGGAATATGTGTGTCTAGCTCAGCTATGGTTTTGTTTAACGCATACGGTAAGCAAATTGAATGAGAAATCCCCAGAGCTGTAATGCCCTGGGGATGAGCCTTTACATCAGGGGGGCAAAGACTCGGAGAATATCTTGGATGAGACGAAGGAAGCCGGTGCTCCTGCATTCTTCTTCGGTAACGCGATGACTTTTTTCCAGGGTGGCCAGAAAATCCTCCTTGACCTGCTGCACCGCCTGGGATTTGTACATCCACACCCCGCACTCAAAGTGCAAGTAGAGGCTGCGAAAGTCCAAGTTCGTAGTACCAACGGTGGCCACTTTGTCGTCGGAGACAAAGGTTTTGCCGTGGGTAAATCCCTGGGTGTACTCATAGATCTCCACACCGGCTTGAATTAGGTCCCGATAGTAAGAGCGGCTGGTAATGCGCACAAACTGCTTATCCCACTTATGGGGCGTAATGACCTTGACATCTACACCAGTCTTGGCTGCCAGGGCCAAGGCCGAAAGCATTGTGTCGTCGATGATGAGGTACGGGGTATTGATGTAGAGGTAATCTTTGGCGCTGGTGATTAACTCCAAGTAGACATGTTCCCCTACATGTTCATCGTCGATGGGATTGTCGGCATAGGGCTGCACCCAGCCATCGGAAGGGATGGGACAGGGTTCATGCTGCCAGGGGCGAAATTGACTGTAATCTTCCCGGGTGTTGGTGGTCAGGCCCCACATCTGCAGGAACATCATGGTCATGCTCCAGGCCCCCTCCCCTTCGATGATGACGGCTGCATCCTTCCAGTGGCCAAACCTTTCCACGGCATTGATGTACTCATCTGCCAAATTTACGCCGCCAGTAATGGCCACCTTGCCATCAATTACGGCAATTTTGCGGTGATCCCGGTTGTTTTGTAGGGTGGAGAGGACGGGACGAAACTTGTTAAAGACGGCGCACTTAATGCCAAATTGGGCCAGGGTGCTGGGGTAGTCTGGGGGCAGGCGGAAGAAACAGCCCATATCATCGTAGAGAAAGCGTACATCCAGTCCTTGCTGGGCTTTTTCCTTTAGTATGTCGAGGATGGAGTTCCACATGGTACCTTCTTCGACGATGAAGTACTCGATGAAGATATAGTGCTGGGCCTTTTTTAACTCCTCCAACATCTTTGCCAATTTTACCTCGCCCGAAGCCAAGTACTGGGTGCGGGTGTGTTGGTAAACGGGGAACCCTGCACCTTGCAGGTAGCGAATGGAACGGGTGTATTCATCTCCCCCATCTTGCACTATGCGAGGGAGCAAGTCCTCTTGGGGCAAAAAGAGATGCTGGGTTTTCTGGACGATGTCGATGAGGATAGCCTTTGCTTTCCTGGTTAGGGATTGGAAGGAAAAGAGCAGGAAGAGCAGTCCGCCGAAGACGGGAAAGACCAGGATTAAGAAGACCCAAGACAGTTTGTATGCCGGTTTGTCTTTGCGGCTAAATATGTAGAGAACTACCAGGATGCTGAGACCACGCAGGATGTTGTCCAGCAGTTCAAAGCGTTTACTGGAAGAGGAAATGATGAAGAAGAGGAGCGCGAACTGAAGCAATATGAGGATTGTTACCAGCACTCTTTGGGAAAAGATTATGCGGATTATTTTCGTGAACAACCCAATCCCTCCTGTTTGCTTTAGTCTCATTATATCAGTCTATTGAGGAAAGGGCATTGCCTAAACATCCGAATAAATGGGAGGGGGATGATGGCAAGAAATGACAATGCTGGTACCGGCTGTTCCCGTGGTCATGATGCCAAGGGAGATAACTTCGGTTGCTAACTAAAAAGATGGCGGCAAGGGCCGTCATCTTTGATTTATTAAGGCTGTGCTTCTTTTAGTAAACTTAGAACCATCTCTGCTGACTTGATGAATGCATCCTCAGGGGAAATGCCGTCTACCTTTTCCCCGGTTACTATGTCCTCAAAGGCATAGACGTCCTTTTCCGCGAGGAAGTATTTATAGTTGAGGGTTAATTCTTCCCCGGGAGCAATATCTCTTGTGGCAAGGCAGATACCGCAATGGTACAGTAAGTTTGGTGTTTCGCTGTGATTGATATATTCCTCGTTGCCAATGGTGTCTCCGTAAATAAAGATCTTTCCCAACAGGCGCACTGCTGTCATGATAATTACTTTATTCTCCTTTGCCTGTTCGGCCTGGTACTCGGTTTCTGTCATGACACCAGTGCACTCCGCCAGCATTATGATTTGTCCTTTTGTAACGGGTTCAAGAGCATACAATCCCAGGTTATGAAGCTTTGATTCTTGGACTGCTGTTTTGACCAGAAGCATACTTAATCCCCCTTACCTGGTTTGACCAGGAAAATAACTTAAGTACAGTTTAGCGCCGGGGAAGCAGTATGCTATTAAATTCCTGCTATTTATCTTCAGATTATTGCTATTTCAGGCGGCCCGGTCGGCCTCCTAAAAAAATCCAGATTTGGTCAATCCTGACCCGATAATTCCCATAGATATAGGGAGGCTACCGAGCAGTAGGGAGAGTATCTGGCCCGGTACTCCTCGAAGCGTGATCGGGGCAGATCCTTATGGTGGTAGAGGTTCATCATTCCTCGGCGGATGGCCAGGTCGTTGTAGCTGAGGACATTGGGTCGGTTGAGGGAGAAGATGAGGAGCATTTCTGCCGTCCACACTCCCACTCCATGTTGTGTCGAGAGCTGGGCGACAATCTCCCGGTCACTTAGACAAGGCAAGACGGAAAAATCTACTTGGCCTGTGAGGGCGGCCTGGGCAATCCCTTTGATATAAGTGGCCTTGCGGGTAGACATGCCACAGGCTTGGATGGAGGCAAGCTCTGTCCCCTGGATTATTACCGGGGTAATGCTGCCCAGCAATTCTACTAGCCTGTTCCACACCGTCACTGCGGCCTTCTTGGAAATTTGCTGACTGACGATGCTAGAAATAAGGGCGGTAAAGGGGTCGGGGGTTATTGGGCGTTGAATAAGGCCAATCTCCTCAATGGCCGCCCCCAGCTTCTTGTCCTTAGCCTTGAGGTACTCCATTTCCTTGGGGCCATACTGAAAATACTGGGTAGTGGGAGGAGATTCCGGTTTCCCTTGATTGAGTTTCATAGCCATTATCCCTGGACCGACCTGCTGTAGCAGTGGAGGGCGATGGTCTTAATGGCAGCCTCCGCTGGTACAACGGTGGTGTCATTGGAAGCGAAGCAAAGGATGAAGGGCCTGTCAGAATAGATAATGCCCACGTCATGGGTTATGCCTCTATCCTCACCGGTCTTATGGGCGATGGCAACATTTCCAGGTAAGAGGTGCGGTATTTTGGAGTTTAATTTCTGGTTCTTGAGGATGGCCTCCATCTCCTGGCTGGCAGCTTCAGAGATGACAGTACCAGTGTATATCCGTTCCAGCAGTTCCCCAATTTCTGCCGGGGTAAAGTAGTTCTCCAGTCCTCGCTTCTGAGCTACATCGTCAAAGAGCAGTCGGTTTAACTTGGTCTTTTCCATGCCATGAGTCCGAAATATGGTATTGATCTTATCTATCCCCAGCGTTCTGATCAGCATATTGGTGGCGGTATTGTCGCTGAGGGTAATCATCAGTCTGCATAGGTCCATGATGGTGACTTCCAGGCCGTTATGCATTTGGTTGAGTGCGCCACAGCTGGGGACCTTGTCGGCATCGGTGAGGACTAGAATGTCATTTGGATGCAGGTTGCCATCCTCTATTTCTTGAAAGACAGCAACCAGGATAGGCAGTTTTATGACACTGGCAGCGATGAAGGGCTGGGTTGTGTTAAACTCAAAAGTATTGCCTGTAACCAGGTCTTTGTAATATACGCCAATCTGCCCCTTTAATTGTTTAATTATAGATTTCAGTTCTGTCTCCACAGTAGTTCTCCTTCCTAATTGCAGGTACCAATACTTTACCACAAATTGCTGGGGACAATTAGCTTTTATGGCTTGGGATGGCGTTCAGTCCTCAAATACTGTCTGTACTATTGCTGTCAGGCTGTCAAAGAAGTAGGACTGTACGGCATCGTTATGCTGATAAACTTCATATTCTACCACCTCGAAGTCTTTAAACCCATAGACGGTGACGGTCTTTTTTTTGGGGTCGACGAGCCAAAATTCCCTTACACCAGATAACATGTAGGTGTTGAGCTTGGTCACCATGTCCTTGGAGCGAGTGCTGGCGGACAGTATTTCGACGCATAAGGTGGGGGTGCCCATGTACCTGCCCTTTTCATTAATCTTCTCCTGGTGATCGCAGGTTATGAGCAAATCCGGCTGCATGACATCGGGGGTCTTAAGATCCTTTTTGTAGAAGTGAACGTCCAGGGGGGCAATATAGACTTTGCACTCCCTGCCCTCCAGGAATTCTTTGAGAATGGTGAAGAGATTCCCAGCAATGTCCTGATGAAAGGTGCTGGGGGAATCCTGGAGGACAATTTCCCCATTGATGTATTCCATCCTCAGCTCGCTATTGCCGTAGATTTCCATGAATTCTTTGTAGGAGACCTGTTTGCCTCCAAGTTGATAGTCCAAAGCCTTCTCCTTGACAATAAAATAGCGCTCAATGTCGGTGAGGTAGGGAGACAGCCTGACGGCTTTCTTGCCGTTCTTGGTTACTATAACCTCATTATCCTCTAGACAATAGTCAATGTACTTGCCTAAGTTTTGTTTAAACTCAGTAGCAGTAATGACCTTGGTGGTGTCTTTCATAATAATCACCTCGTACGATTAGCATAACATGTCGCACTAAATTCCGCAATGGGCGTACGAATGGATCGGAGGTGACCTAGATCTATTTCCCCTTGAGGGATGAATGGATATTTTCCAGGACCTTTTGGGATAGACGCTCTTTGGCCTGCTGGGTCCAACCCACCACCTTGTCGGTGTAGATTACCCTGGGGTACTTGACCAATTCATCCCGGTGCCCTTCCAGGGCATCGCCGTCAAAGATGGCGTAATTCCCAGGCTCCTGAATCCACTGGCAGAACTCCTGGACATCAAAGGTCGGCCCAAGGGAAGTGTTGATGAGGATCTTGCCAGTGCCAAAGAGTTTCAGCTTGTTCATTAGGATTACGGTGTTCCGGGGCAGGTAGGTGGAGATGATGTCTACCTCTTGCAGGAGCTGATCCAGCTCGAGGTAAGTAGCCCCCCTTTCTTCAACATCAGGCTTGCGGGTGCGGCTAAAATAGTAGACCTCCATGCCGAAGAGTTGCGCTGCCCTGGCCAACATGGTTCCCAGCGTACCCATACCGATGATGCCAAGCTTCTGGCCAGTTAGTTCTAGATCCACCGGCTTCCACTGGTGCTGCCCCGTCACCTTGAGGAGGCGGACCAACTCGCTGATGATGAACTCGATTACACCCTCATCACCATAATCCCTTACCCCCAAGACCTCAATCCTCCGTTCCCGGGTGGCGGCAATATCCACGTTGGCACTCTTCTCATCGATGAGGGTGCAGCACATTTCTATATACGCGATGCTGGGGCAAGCCTCTAATACTTCCCGATCTATGCGGGTATTCCAGGAGATCAGGACGGCATCGGCATCACCGATGCGGGAGATAATCTCCTTATTGTCCTTGGGAAAGTCTTCATGGAAGACGGCTTCTTGAGCTAGCTCCTGTATTTTTCTCTTTGTGCTGTCATTGAACCGGTATAATCAACGGATACCAGTTTTTGAAAGCCCATGTTCTGCCTCCTTGATTATTACTATGATTAGTATATATTATTGACTGGGGAAGATCCTGGGTGTTTGGATGGAGTATATGTAGTTCAATAGGGGGAGGCATTGGCGATGAGTGAGGCCTTAGAGAAGTTACAGGAAAACTACAGGTTATTGCAAGGTGTGCCCGGGGAGAAGAAGTACTCCCAGCCAATTAATAAGAATCTGGAGCGGGTAGTTATGCGCCTGAGTTCCTTTTCCCAGTGCGCCGAATGCAACAAGTACGTGTCGGAACTAAATGAGGCCCTGGAGGCAATCATTGGCCAGGGGAAATTTGAGAGGCACGAGGCCAAGGAACTCAACGTCCTGGTCAACAAGATTATGGCCCATTTTGAAAAGGGGCACTCCCTGCTTCCCGAAGGCTATTATATGAGCACCTACATGTCTATCGGTCTAAGCCTGGGAATTGTATTTGGACTGGTCCTATTTGACAATATCGGTATAGGGCTTGCCCTGGGCCTGGGTCTCGGCGTTGCAATAGGGGCAGGCTTGGACGCCGATGCCAAGAAAAAGGATAAAGTCATATAACCAGGACAAAATGTCCCCATATCTTCGTGACATTAGCAGCTGAAAGGATTACAATAGGAACATCCGACCGAACGGTCGGTCAGATTCTTACTAACAGGAGTTGAAACTATTGATCCCAAGTTTTAGTGTCCGCCAGCCCTACACCATAGTTGTGGCAGTAACCCTGGTAATTATTCTGGGGATTGTGTCCCTAATGAACATGAGCACAGACCTCTTGCCAAGTTTGAACCTCCCCTATGCAGTAGTCGTTACAACCTACCCCGGGGCCAGCCCCGAGGAAGTGGAGGGTATCGTCACTCGGTCCATGGAGCAGTCCATGGCCTCCCTGAGCAACATAAAAAACATCAGCTCCATAAGTCGGGAACACATGTCCCTGGTCATCCTGGAGTTTACCGCCAATGTAAACATGGATACTGTATTCATTGAGATGCGGGAAAGCCTGGACATGCTGATGACCTACATGCCCGAGGAAGTGGGCAACCCCATGATGCTCAAACTAAACCCTGACATGATGCCGATAATGGTGGCATCGGTGGCGGTGGAAGGTATGGACATCGGCGAGTCTTCCCAGTTTATTGACAACAATATCATCTATGAATTTGAGAGCGTAGAGGGGGTTGCCTCGGTTTCGGCTTCCGGATTGGTGGAAAGCAGCATCCACGTCATCATCCGCGAGGAAAAGATAGCCGAGATCAACGTCGGCCTGAGCCAGATGCTGGCTGCCATAGGCAGCCTTGAGGTCCCCCAAGTTGCCGTGACCAGGGAAATGGTCTCGGGAATTCTCCGGGGTCAGAACTTCACCATGCCGGCGGGGTATATAACTGAAGATGGTGTAGATTACCTGGTGCGGACCGGGGATGACATCAGGGATATCGACGAGCTCAAGGAGTTGGTGATCTTTAGTCTTCCCCTGCCGGGGATGGCCCCGATAACGATAGCGGACGTCGCCGATGTAGTGGTTACCGACGATTCTGACACCATGTACTCCAAGCTCAACGGCAATGACGCAGTCATCCTCAGCATCCAAAAACAATCTGAGTATTCCACTGCCGATGTCGCCAGCCGCATCCGGGACAGAATGGCGGAGGTCGAAGCAAAGCATGAAGGCGTAGAAATGGTAGCCCTGATGGATCAAGGAGTGTATGTCGATATCGTAGTGGGATCCATCACCGATAACCTTTTGATGGGCGGCGCTCTGGCCCTGCTCATCCTGCTTATCTTTCTGCGGGATATTCGTCCCACCATCGTCGTGGGCATTGCCATTCCCATTAGCTTGGTTACGGCCCTGGTGCTGATGTACTTCAGCAATGTCACCCTCAATGTCATTTCCATGGGTGGTCTGGCCCTGGGTGTGGGAATGTTGGTGGATAACTCCATCGTCGTCATTGAGAACATCTACCGGATGCGAAGTGAGGGCAAGAGCGCCAAGGAGGCTGCCGTGGAAGGCGCCAAGGAAGTGGCGGGCGCCATCACTGCCTCCACCCTAACGACTATCTCTGTCTTTGCCCCAATTCTCTTTACCCAGGGGCTGACTCGGCAGATCTTTACCGATATGGGCTTGACCATTGCCTATTCCTTGGTGGCCAGTTTGGCCATAGCCTTGACCCTGGTCCCCATGTTGGCATCCAGAGTCATTACCAAGGATTTTAAAGGCAAAGAGCAGAAATTAAAGGGTGTTATGAACTGGTACACCAAGGTTGTTGAGTTTTCCCTGCGCCGCAAGGGGCTGGTGCTGGTTACCTTTATTGCCCTGCTGGTTGTAAGTATCATCGGCGCCCTAAGTATGGGGACCGAGTTCTTCCCCGCTACTAATACCGGACAGCTGATGGTGATTGTCCAGATGCCCGAGGGTAGCAGCTTGGAAGAGACAATCGTCGTGGCCGATGAAGTCGCACATATCGTTGCCCAGGTAGATTATGTCGACAATGTCGGCGCCTCCCTGGGGGGCGGCATGGGTTTGGGGATGCTGGGATTTGGTGGCGCCGGAGGCAGCTCTACCACCGAGAATATCTCAATATATGTACTTGTTGATGAAGGCAATGTCGGCAAGTCTCCAGATATTATCCGGGAAATCCGCGACAAGACAGAGCATATCGATGCCGATATCTCTGTGGGGGATTCCGGCGCCGACATGGGTTCCATGTTGGGCGGCCGGGGTGTGTCCATCATTGTCAGCGGCCGGGAATTTAGCGTACTGGAAGACATGGCCCGGGATGTGGCGAAGATAATCGCCTCCGTCGATGGAACCATGGAGGTTTCCCATGGCATCGAGCGCACCGAGCCGGAAATCCGGGTAATCGTGGACAAGGAAAAGAGCATTGCCCACGGCCTGACGGGGGCACAAGTCTTTATTGAGATCAATGAACTCCTCAAGGATGAGGGGGTAGACACCACC
>DAIOXA010000024.1:7536-12737 GCA_036758185.1 Bacillota bacterium | reverse complement strand
CTATGGCGAAGGGGTCCCACCCGTTCCCATCCCGAACACGGAAGTTAAGCCCTTCAGCGCCGATGGTACTTGGGGATTTCCCCCTGGGAGAGTAGGTCGTTGCCGGATTCAAAAAAGCCGCTCATTAGGAGCGGCTTTTTGATATCGGAGGTCGGAAATCAGATGTCAGATGTTATTGTCCACTTAGATGGCCATTTAAACCGCCTTCTGACTTCTTGCTTATGACTTCCAACTCCCCGGGGGACTTTCCCCTGGGAAACCAGCCACTGGGAACCGTCCCCAGTGGCTATCGCCATTGGCGGTTGCCGTTGTCGATTCTTGTCGAATAATGACATGTCAACGGGAGCTTCAATATATTTTCGCCAGATTGCCAGAATAGCTTATCTAGAAAAGATTGATTTGAACCAGTGCAGTTCTTCTTGCGTAATACAACCCAGTGCCCATAGCAGGATATAGAATAATAGACTGGTACAAATAATCTGGGCCGAGAGCCAGGTAAGACTGACTGTAATTAAGTCCCCCAAGGCATAGAAAAATAAATTGGTCAATATAACTGAGTTCAGCATAGCAAATACCGCTTTTAAAAGTAAGTTAAAATTAACCTGTATTTCTGCTACCTTGGCTAATCTGCGTATGCTGAGAACGAAATTAAGTGTTCTGGCAATAAAAACGGTAAAGATGTATCCATTAATCGCGAAGCGTGGAAGCAGAAAATAGATAAGCAGCACACTGAGGCTGGACTCAAAAATATTATAGAGCATGGATCTCACTTGCTCACCAATCCCTTTGAGCATGCCATCCACAATGCTGTCCATATACAGAATGATAATCAAGGGCGCCAAGATGCGCAAGAAATATGCAGCCTCGTCGCTACTGTAGATAAGAATGCCCAATTCATGGGAATAGCGAAAGAATATGCACATGACGAGCATAGAAGAGAGCATACTTAAGTTTAAGACCCGGTTGGCAATATAGTTGAGACGATTCTTGCTCCCCGTTGCCTGGCATTCCGCCAACTCCGGGATAATGAGGTCAGATACAGCATAGAGGAAAGCTGCTGGGAACATGAGGATGGGTAGCACCATGCCGTGGATTACACCATAGGTAGCCAGGGCGGCTGAACCCGAGGCGCCGCTTTTTTTTAACCCAGCAGGAACCAACAATTGCTGAAGTGTGCGCAGCCCAGATGTTATATATGCGCTGACGGCGACAGGAAGAATAATGGCCGACATGCGGGAATACAAATTGCTGGGGGCGGGGGGTCCATTTTTATAGCGCCGGCTATCCAGCCTGTACGCAATAAAGAGCATTAGGAAGGAGGCTAGTTCGCCCAGAACGGCGCCAATTACAACTGCAGCAGCGGCGGACTCTAAGTCTGCCGGAGAAAAATAGATTAATAGTAAGATGGTAGCTGGGATTCTGATAAATTGTTCGCCAACCTGAATGGCGGCAGCCTTGGCGGCCCGACGCACGGCTGTAAAATAACCGCCGTACACCGAGGAAGCCGCCAGAAAGGGCAAGGTCAGAGACAAAAGGCGTAGAGAAAGGATTGTGCGCCGGTCGGAAAGCCAATTAATGCCTATATATTCAGCCCCAAAGAATAAGAGCAGAGAAAGTAATAAACTCAAAGTCAGGCTGTACCGTAAGCAAATGCCTAAGGCCCTTTTGGCGCCAGCGCTATTCCCTTTTCCCAATTCCTCGGCCACTAAGCGGGTTACCGCCAAGCGCACACCGGCCACGGCAAAGGTGACGGCCAGGAAATACACCGACATAATAAGCTGAAAGAGGCCGATGCCTTCGGCGCCGATTTTGTTGGATAGGTAGACCTGAAAAGCCATGCTTGCTGTGCGCAGCAGCAATGCTGTTGCAGTCAATACAACTAGGTTGATAAAAATAAGCTTAACCCTTTTCATTGAATCACCCCGCATTTCAGCACGTTAGACTATATGCTACGGGGTAGGAACTTAGGCCAACAATTAATGTCCCCTAATCTTCTGCCCGACGCGTTAATTCATTGCTTGGGTGCAGGGATTTCTAGGGATGGTGTAGAATAAAATAAGGTGGCAAGAAATTAAATTGAGGTGAAAAGATGAAATTATATTTGGCTGGAGCTTTAATAGCATTGCTATTGCTTAGCGGCTGTGGCCCTAGTGCAGACCCCAACGGCGATCCCAACGGGGATCCCGGCGGAGAACCTGACGTTGGTATCGAAGTGGAGGGCGCCTTGGTACTCCACAGTGGCGACGATTTTTCCCAAGGGACATTGGATAACGTTGAACTTAAAGGCGGCGCCCTCGTTCTGACCGCCGGCGCCACCGAGGGAACATACGAGTCTCCGATCCTCCTCACCGAAGCCTATAAGGAATTAATTGCTTCCTGGAATGCGAAAGCTTCTATGGGAACCTTTGTAGAGGTCTTAGTCCAGACCCGGGTGGAGGGTGCTTGGTCGCCTTGGTTCACGTATGGTAAGTGGTCGGAGCAGGGCAATGAGGGCAGTAAGTCCCAGCAGGCCGGAAATTACACCAGCATTTCCATCGACGTGGTGGAGATTTCCATGGGCAGGGAAGCCGACGCCTTAAGGTATCGGGTTATCTTGACTAGACCTAGTGGAAGCAGTGATAGCCCTGAGGTCAATAGAGTGGCCGCTTCTCTGCGCCTGTGGGATGAGGTGGCGCCAGTGCTTGATCCAAATAAGAATTGGCAGGTGGAATTGGATGTACCGGGGCGCTCGCAAATGATTGTCCCGGAAATCGGCAATGTCATCTGCAGCCCCACGTCCATGTCCATGGTCCTGGAATACTACGGCCACGACATTCCCACCACCGAGGTGGCAGCCGCGGCCAGAGATAATGGAGCTGGGATCTACGGGAACTGGGTATACAATGTCGCCTATGCAGGATCTTTAGGCCTAACGGCCTATGTTGAGAGATTTGCCTCTACTGATCAAATTAAAGACTTGATTGCCGACGGCATCCCCGTCGTATGCTCTATAAATACTCCGAACCAAGCTGCCTTGGAGGGGTCGCCCATGGGTTACCCCAGCGGTCACCTCTTGGTTGTGCGAGGGTTTACCGTCAAGAATGGGGTAGAATATGTCATAGTCAATGATCCTGCCGCACCAAATAATGAAACCGTGCGCCGGGAGTACAAACTCACCGAGTTTCGCCAGGCATGGAGAAATGTCTCCTACGTCATCACTGATTATTAGTAAGAGAAACCGCTGTGGCGGTTGCTTTGTTTGTATACCAAGGGCTAAACTGTTATAATGACTTAAATTTATAGACAGGAGGCGCTCTTGAGATGAAGGAAAAAATCCTAGAAACGGCATTGACCTTTGATGACGTATTGCTTGTCCCGGCCAAGTCCTCGGTCCTGCCGGGAGAGGTCAGCTTAAAGTCAAGATTGACTCGTAACCTCAATGTCAATGTGCCCCTGCTCAGTGCCGGTATGGACACCGTTACTGAGGCCAGGATGGCTATATCCATGGCCCGGGAAGGTGGCATGGGGGTCATTCATAAGAATATGCCCATGGAGGAGCAGGCAAAGCAAATTGACACCGTTAAGCGGTCAGAACATGGCGTTATAACCAACCCCTTCTCCCTTTCCCCCGATGCTACGGTGGCCGAGGCCGATGCTTTGATGGCGCGGTACCGCATCTCCGGTGTGCCCATTGTTCGTGGCCCAAGGCTGGTGGGAATAGTCACCAATAGGGATATACGTTTTGAAACGAATTTTGGGCGCAAGGTTTCCGAAATAATGACCAGCAAGAACCTGGTCACCGCTCCGGTGGGCACGACCTTGGACCAGGCCCTGGAAATCCTGGCAACCCATAAAATAGAAAAGCTGCCCCTGGTCGATGGGGACTTTAACCTTCGAGGCTTAATTACAATTAAGGATATAGAGAAGGCCAAGACCTACCCTAACTCCGCCAGGGATAAACAGGGCCGCCTGATGGTAGGGGCTGCTGTAGGGGTAACGGCCGACACCCTGGAAAGGGCAGCCGCCCTCCTTGAGGCCAAGGTAGATGTGATTGTCGTGGATACTGCCCATGGCCATTCCCGGGGGGTGCTGGACATGGTACTTCGTCTCAAGAAGGAGTTTTCCGGTGTTGAAATAATTGCCGGCAATGTTGCCACTGCTGAAGCCACTCGGGATTTAATTGCCGCAGGGGCCGATGCCATAAAAGTCGGGATTGGCCCTGGATCAATCTGTACTACTCGGATCGTGGCGGGAATCGGCGTCCCTCAAATCACTGCTATTATGGACTGTGCCTTAACCGCCCGGGGTTCAGGGGTGCCCATCATCGCCGATGGCGGCATAAAGTATTCCGGAGACATCGCTAAGGCCATAGCTGCCGGTGCAGACACTGTCATGGTGGGGAGCCTGTTGGCGGGAACCGATGAAAGTCCTGGTTCTTTAGAAATATACCAGGGGCGCAGCTATAAAGTATATCGCGGAATGGGATCCATTGGCGCCATGCGTGCTGGAAGTAAGGACAGGTATTTCCAGAGTGATCAAAAGAAGCTGGTTCCCGAAGGTATTGAAGGACGGGTTCCCTATCGTGGCTCTGTCTCGGAATCGGTTTATCAGCTCATGGGCGGCCTCCGGGCTGGAATGGGTTACTGCGGAACACCGGATATACCAGCTCTTCAACGGGCCAAGTTTGTACGCATAACCAATGCCGGACTCCAAGAGAGCCATCCCCACGATGTGCAGATTACAGCAGAGTCACCAAACTATGTAAAATTTACATAGAATTTTCTTATATCGTCATAACGAAGGGAATATCTGAGGCTGTCGCACCAACGTTTTATTCATAACGTAGTGCGACAGCCCTTTTTCTCTTGTTCCACGCGATTGCCGTCCCACTAGACCACCGAATCCACAACAGAACTTAAAGTAGTGTATTTATAGCTGGAGAAGCACCATCTGATCAGGGAAAAATAGTTTAATCTGAGGACGCCGGCGATTGCAAAATGGTGAACGTTCTAATGTAAGGGAGGCAATAAGTGGAGTTATGTCAACAAGGGGCGATTAACTGTGATATATGTGTTGGGGGGCTATAAATACTGTTTAAACATGGAGAAACTGATAGCAATATGCGTTGACAGCAAGGCTCTAAGAGCATATGCTTGTGAATGTAATCACAAACACAAGCGTCAGCACAGTCGAGCCAGTATTCATAGAACGGTGGTGACTTA
>DAIOXA010000024.1:0-7526 GCA_036758185.1 Bacillota bacterium | reverse complement strand
GGGACAATCCATCAGTTCAATTATCCAACGGGCTGCGGAATCTGCGGCCATAACTAAAGATGAGATTGTTTTCCTGCTTCAGTCTGATAAGGACTCTGATCAGGAATTATTTTTGATGGCAGACAGAGTTCGACGTCATTCTGTAGGTAATGAGGTCCATTTGCGGGGACTCATTGAGTTTTCTAATTTCTGTCAACGCCAGTGTCTGTACTGTGGGTTGCGAAAAGGTAACTGCTGTTTGGCACGGTATCGCATGACGGCGGAAGAAATCTATTCCTGTGCCCTAGACGCTTGGAAACTGGGATACCGAACCGTCGTCTTGCAGTCAGGAGAGGATGACCATTTTGATGCCGAGTCAATAGCTAAGATTGTCTTTGATATTAAAGCATTGGGTATTGCGGTAACCTTGAGCTGCGGTGAGAGACCTTATGAAGAATACCAGCTGTGGAGGGATGCGGGAGCCGATCGCTACCTACTTAAACATGAAGCGGCTATTCCCACCCTGTATAGTAAGCTGCACCCCGGTGCTGATTTCAACAATAGAGTAAGGTGTCTATATGATTTGCGAAGATTGGGATACCAGGTGGGAAGCGGGTGTATGGTCGGTCTTCCCTGGCAGGGCTTAGAAGAATTGGCCGAAGACCTTCTCTTTATGCAGGGTTTAGATGTGGAGATGGCGGGAATTGGACCCTTCATTCCACATCCCCAGACACCACTGGCTAGATGCCCTGGGGGTACTGTCGACATTACGCTGAAAATGGTAGCCCTTGCCCGCTTGATGATGCCCTGGACACATTTGCCCGCCACTACTGCATTGGAAACAATTGATGGGGATGGAAGACAAAAGGCGTTAAGGGTTGGAGCCAACGTCGTGATGCCAAACCTTACCCCAAAACGCTACCAAAATCTTTACGAAATATATCCAGATAAAGCAAATCCCCTTGATGATCTTCAAGGATATAGGAGGTACATTAGTGGCGTCATTGCCTCCATGGGCAGAAGAGTGGCTGTCAGTCAGGGACATAGTCTAAAAAGCCAGTTCATGTCTCAGGTCTAAATCAATTGACTGAGGAGGTGCAAGGATGAACAGTGCTCCAAGGGCAAGCAGGATGAATATAACGCTATTGGGCCGTCGCAATGTAGGTAAGTCAAGTTTAATTAATGTTCTGACTGGACAGCGTTCTGCCTTGGTTTCGCCGGTGCCGGGAACAACAACTGACCCTGTATATAAAGCCATGGAGATTGCTCCCCTGGGGCCAGTGATGCTCATTGACACGGCCGGTATAGATGACCATGGAGAGTTGGGTCGTCTGCGTTCACAACGCTCCAAAAGGATTCTCAAGCATACAGATTTAGTGCTACTGGTTGTAGATGCAACGGTAGCCTTTAGCGATTGGGAGGAAGAAATTGTCCGGCTATGTAGAGAAAATGACAGCCCATTCCTTGTTGTGCTAAACAAAGGGGATTTAGTTGCAAACCAGCCTGCTGTTCTAGAGCAATTACCTGTCGAGATAAGGCAGAAGGCAGTCTTGGTGTCAGCCACTAAAGGTAAGGGTGTCGACAAACTCATCCAGGCAATAATCGATGCTTCGCCAAAGGATTGGGATAACACGCCGATTGTCGCTGACCTAGTTGGTTTCGGAGAAACTGTCATCATGGTTGTCCCCATAGATTCAGCTTCACCAAAAAACCGACTAATACTCCCTCAAGTCCAAACTATTCGGGATGTGCTGGATGGTGAGGCCTGTGTCCTAGTCTGCAAACCTCAGTATTTGGCGAGAACCCTGGACAAGCTTAACAGTAAGCCTAAACTGGTCATTACCGACTCTCAGGCGTTTTCCTCGGTGCAAGCGCAAGTGCCAGCAGATGTAATGCTAACATCGTTTTCAATCTTGTTTGCTCGTAAAAAAGGAGACCTGGGCATCTTTGTCCAGGGAGCCCAGGCTATTGGCAAACTACAGCCCGGGGATGAAGTGTTGGTAGCCGAGACCTGCACCCACAATACAACCCATGAAGATATTGGCAGGGTTAAGATCCCCAATCTATTGCACGCAGCAGTGGGCGGAGAGCTTAAGTTTCAGTGGGCGCGAGGAATGACATATCCCCACGACCTCGAGAGATATAAACTTGTGATTCACTGCGGAGGGTGCATGGTAAATAGACGGGAGATGTTGGCGCGGATGGCCAGAGCAAGGGAATTAGATATCCCCATCGTAAACTACGGTATAGCTTTGGCATTTTTACAGGGCATACTGCCCCGAGTCCTTTCCCCATTTCCAGAAGTTTTAGAAGCCTACAAGCAAGGAGATGAAGCCCAATGAAAAAGGCTAGCGTTGCGGTTCCATTTATCGATGAACTAGAAATTAGCACATTGCTTTGGGCAGGTGAAAACTCTTCCCCCCAAGAGGTTCAAAGGATTATCGCAAAGGCAAGACAGGCAAAAGGGCTCAGTTTGCAGGAGGTTGCAGTACTACTCCAGGTTGAGGACAGCCAATTATTAGCAGATATCTTCTCCGCTAGCAAGGAAGTGAAGGAGCAAATTTACGGCAAGAGGGTGGTGCTCTTTGCCCCTCTGTACATCAGTGATTACTGCATAAACAATTGTACCTATTGCGGTTACCAGAGTAATAACAGCTTCAAAAGGCAAAAATTGACTCAGGATCAGTTAATCCAAGAAGTCAAGTTGTTGGAACAGATGGGGCATAAGCGTATTGCTCTAGAGGCTGGAGAGCATCCTGTGGAATGCGGTCTAGACTATGTATTAGAGTGCATTGACACCATTTACAATGTAAAATTTGGCAACGGCAGTATCCGCCGAATAAATGTCAACATCGCTGCCACTTCCGTTTCGGACTATCAGAGGCTTAAGCGTGCTAACATAGGCACTTATATACTCTTTCAGGAGACATATCATGCCGGCGCCTATAACACAGTGCATGTAAGCGGTCCCAAAGCGGATTATGGTTGGCATACAACGGCCCACCACAGGGCAATGTCAGCGGGCATCGAAGATGTGGGCTTTGGTGTGTTATTTGGGCTGTATGATTATAAATATGAAGTGCTGGCCATGCTGCAGCACGTAGCCGATTTGGAGGCCTCATTCGGTGTTGGCCCACACACAATTTCCGTTCCTCGCTTGCGGCCAGCAAGAGGTATGAGTCTGTCTCAGTATCCTTATCAGGTGCGGGATGAGGATTACCTTAAGATAATTGCAGTGCTGAGATTGGCTGTCCCATACACGGGTATTATTCTCTCGACGAGGGAGACCCCTGCCCTGAGGGATAGGCTACTTGACTATGGTATATCCCAGATGTCGGCGGGGAGTTGTACCGGCGTTGGGGCTTACCGGGATGCTGCTATTAGCAGTAGTAACCATGAAAACTCAGCGCAATTTTTGGTGGATGATAATCGCAATGTCGAAGATGTGCTGATTAGTATTTGCAGATCTGGCTACTTACCAAGCTTCTGCACAGCATGTTACAGGCAGGAGCGCAAAGGTAATCATTTTATGGGCCTGGCTACTTACCAAGCTTCTGCACAGCATGTTACAGGCAGGAGCGCAAAGGTAATCATTTTATGGGCCTGGCCAAGACAGGAGAAATACAAAAAATGTGTCAGCCCAACGCTCTGCTCACCTTTCAAGAATACCTCTTAGAGTATGCTTCGCCAGAAAATCAGCAGTATGGGCAGGAGGTTATTGCTCGTCATCTTGCCAGTATAAAGCAACCGTCCATCAAGAAGGCGACGGAGGAAAAACTGGCTAGAATTAAACAAGGGGAGCAGGATCTGTTTTTTTAATGTAAGAGGGAATGAGGGTGAGGGTATTGATGCCGCAAAGGCGCTAGCAGCTGAAATACTACTTGCCGTTAGGAAAAGAAAATACTGGCCTAATACAGCCCTAGAGGGATAATTGATAGCTAGAAGCAGGGAATACACATTGAAGGAGGAGTTTTACTTGTCTAGCCAATGTAGTTGTCATGCTAATGCAGACCAAGATTTGGAGGCAAGGTTAACCGCAGCAATCAACAAGCACAAAGGTAGTAAGGGGGCGATAATTCCAGTTCTCCATGAGGCGCAAGAAATTTATGGTTGCCTTCCCTTGGCTGTTCAGAAAAAGATCTCTCAGGGCCTCTCGGTGCCTTTAGCGGAGATTTATGGTGTGGTGACATTTTACACTCAGTTTTCCTTAGTTCCCACCGGTAAGTACAAAGTTCAGGTATGCATGGGGACTGCCTGCTATGTAAAGGGTGCAAACGCAATTCTGGAAAAGTTTAAAGAGAAACTGGGTATCGAGGTTGGAGAATGTACCGAAGACGGCAAGTTCTCTATAGAACCCTGCCGGTGTATAGGAGCATGTGGCCTGGCGCCTGTGGTAATGATCAACGATGAAGTATACGGGAGACTGCATGCCGATGAGGTTGAAGGTATACTGGAGAAGTACAGAGATAGCGGGGAGGACAGTCCATAAATCGCTATTAGGTCCTGGAGTAAATAATATATTCGGGGGTGTTTTGGATGAAGTCAGTTGCTGAGCTGGAAGAAATCAGGCAAAAAACCAAAGCGGCCATCAGTTTCAGAGAAGACGGCCAGAGAATGAGAATAGTCATCGGTATGGCGACATGTGGTATTGCCGCCGGCGCCAGGCCAGTGATGAACGCATTTATAAATGAATTGCATAAAAGGAAGATTCAGGATGTAGCTGTGGTTATGACAGGCTGTATCGGGGTATGCAAGTTGGAACCAATTGTAGAGGTTATATGGGATGGAGGCAAGGCGACTTATGTCAACATGACTCCTGGAAAAGTTGCCCGAGTAGTTGCAGAGCATGTTGTAAACGGCAGGGTATGTATTGATTATACCCTTGGGGCTACCGCCAGGGGCGTTGGACTAGCAGGAGGGGGAGAATGATGATGCATGTAGCCAGAGCACATGTCTTGGTCTGTAATGGAGCAGAATGCACATCGGCAAACTCAGAGCAGCTTCTAAGTGAACTGGAAACAAACCTCAAAAAGTACTCTTTGTCCGACGAAGTCAGGGTAGTGAAAACAGGCTGCTTCGAACCCTGTGCCCAGGGATCAATAGTGGTTGTCTATCCCGAAGGCACAATGTATACCATGGTGCGAGGGGAAGATATAGAAGAAATTGTCCAGGAGCATCTGCTAAAGGGGCGGATAGTAAGGCGTCTGTTGGCAAGTGATTCACGTAAGGAGACAGATGTTTCACTGGCAACGGTGGAATTTTTTCGGAAGCAGATGCGGGTAGCGCTGAAAAATTGTGGGGTAATCAACCCTGAGTCTATAGATGAGTACATTGCCTTTGACGGCTATAAGGCCCTGACAAAAGTATTGACCGAACTGAGTCCGCAACAGGTAATAGATGTCATAAAAAAATCTCAGCTCCGGGGCCGGGGCGGGGGCGGATTCCCAACGGGACTGAAATGGGAGTTTGCAGCGAAGCCGCAAAGCGATGTTAAGTACGTCTGCTGTAATGCAGATGAGGGGGCCCCTGGGGCATTTATGGACAGGAGTATCCTGGAGGGAGACCCCCATGCTTTAATTGAAGCGATGACCATTGCTGGATATGCAATTGGGGCTGACCAAGGCTACATTTATGTCCGGGCAGAATATCCCGTTGCTGTGAAGAGGTTGGAAATTGCCATCGCCCAGAGCAAAGAATATGGCCTGCTGGGAAACAACATTCTAGAAACAGGCTTTGACTTTAATTTAGAGATTAGGCTGGGTGCAGGAGCGTTTGTATGTGGCGAGGAAACGGCGCTATTAACTTCAATAGAAGGTCATAGGGGAGAACCCAGACCACGGCCGCCTTTCCCTGCCGTGAAGGGGCTGTGGGGTAAGCCCACCATCTTAAACAATGTCGAAACCTATGCCAATATCCCGCCCATAATTCGTAACGGGGCTGAATGGTTTACACAGATTGGAACAGACAAGAGCAAGGGAACCAAAGTCTTTGCCGTGGGAGGAAAGATCAACAATACTGGGCTTGTTGAAATTCCAATGGGCACCACCTTGCGGGAGGTCATATTTGATATTGGCGGTGGCATCCCCGGCAACAAGAAATTTAAGGCGGCGCAGACCGGTGGCCCTTCCGGTGGGTGCATTCCGGCAAGCCATATTGATACCCCCATTGATTATGATACATTAATGGAAATGGGTTCTATGATGGGGTCTGGTGGACTTATCGTCATGGATGAGGATAATTGCATGGTAGACTTGGCCAGGTACTTTCTTGACTTTACCGTTGATGAGTCCTGCGGCAAGTGCCCGCCCTGTCGAATTGGAACAAAGCGGATGCTGGAGATTTTAAACAGAATTACAGAGGGTAAGGGTCAAGAAGGGGATATTGAAAAGCTGGAGCTCCTTGCCAAGAACATTACTGCAGCATCCCTCTGCGGGTTAGGCCAGACTGCCCCCAACCCTGTGCTGAGCACATTAAAGTATTTTCGCGATGAGTATGAGGCCCATGTCAAGGACAAGCGCTGTCCTGCAGGGGTGTGTAAGTCGATGATGAGCTTTATGATTGATGCCGACTTATGTAAGGGGTGTGGGATCTGTGCAAAGGCTTGCCCTGCCAATGCAATACAGGGGGAAAGGAAAGAACCCTATGTAATCGATGAACAAAAGTGCATTAAATGCGGTGTTTGCATGGAAAAATGCCCGTTTAATGCGATTTTCAAAAAAGCGTAGAGAGGGGAGAGGGATAGCTATGGATTTGGTTGCCGTTACCATCGATGATAAGAAGGTCGAAGTTCCTAAGGACTATACTGTCCTCCAGGCCGCAAGAGAAGCGCATATCGACATCCCGACTCTGTGCTATTTAAAAGGGATTAACGAAATCGGGGCATGCAGAATTTGTGTGGTGGAGATAGCTGGGCAAAAGAATCTTCTGGCAGCATGCGTGTACCCTGTTTCAGAAGGCATGGTAGTCAACACCCAGTCGGCAAGGGTCAGGGAGGCTAGAAAGGTAACATTAGAGTTAATTATCTCCAACCACGATAAAGACTGTCTGACCTGCGTAAGGAGCGGCAACTGTGAACTGCAGAAGTTGGCGGAACAGCTCAATGTCGAAGAGGCTCGCTTTGACGGGGAAACCTACCGTTTCCCCCAGGATATCAGTCCATCTATTGTTAGGGACCCCAACAAGTGCATACTTTGCAGACGTTGCGTAAGTATGTGCAAGAATCAGCAAACAGTCTCTGTAATTGAGATAATGGAAAGAGGCTTTAAGACAATTGTCGCACCGGCATTTGAGATGTCAATAAATGATGTTCCCTGTGTAAACTGTGGGCAATGTATTGCGGTGTGCCCTGTAGGGGCACTGAAGGAAAAGGATGACACCGAAAAAGTTAGGGCTGCTTTGGCCGATAAGGATATGCATGTAGTAGTCCAGACAGCACCTGCCGTAAGGGCCTCCCTGGGAGAGGAATTTGGCTTTGGATTCGCCGAGCCGGTAACAGGTAAGATGATCTCTGCCTTAAAGCATTTGGGCTTTGCCAAGGTTTTTGATGT